>CAMVLN010000001.1 GCA_947168325.1 uncultured Elusimicrobia bacterium
AGAAATAAAAAAAGCAGAAGAAACAAAAGAAGTAAAAGATGAAGGAAGGATACAAGAACAAGAAAAAAAGATAACAGAGGAACAAAAGAAAATAGATGAAGAGAAAACGAAAATAGAACAGTTAGAAAAGAGAATAGAGGAACGAAGTATAGAAGACAAAAAAAGAATAGAAAAGATAAAAACAGAACAAGCTAAAATAGATGAAGCACAAGCTAAAATAGATGAAGCACAAGCATTAATAAATGAAGCAAAAGAAATAAAAGAAACAGAAGAAAAAAAAGAAGTAAAAGAAAAAGATGAAAAAAAGATAACAGAGCAAGATGAAAAGATAAAAAAAGCACAAGAGATTATTGATAAGTCAATAAAAATACAAGAAGAGGCAAAAAAGATAATAAACAAAATAAATAGTGAAGCACAAGCAGAAAAATTAGCAGGAACATTTACAGTTAAAGATTTGAGTGATGAAAAATTAGTAAGTCAGTTAATGGAAGCAGTAGATAAAGATATTATAACAATAAATAAAGAAACAACAAGAAAAACAATAATCAAAGCTATCAAACATTTAACATTACAACAGATAGAAAAAGATTTTAAACTTGGTGCAAATAATTTTGTAGCTAAATATGGTGATTTATTAAAAATGGCAGAATTGAATGTAGAAGTTATAAAACAAAATATAGAAAATGTAGAAGATTTGTTTTTAAAATCAGAAGTGGTAAAGAAGTTTACCGAACAAGGAATAGATTTAGATTTGCAGCAATGGAGTATGGAAGATTTATCAAGTGAAACATTTAAAAAAGATATTTTCTTTAGTGGTAAAACAGTTCAAAAAATGATAAGAGAAAAATATGAAGATATGAGCTATTCAGATTTATTAGCAAAAGTAAAAACTGAAGAAAATATTAAATTAATGGGATTTGATCAATTATATAAAAATAAAGACAAATTAGAAAAAGAATTAAAGAATAAACAAATAAAAGATGAAGAAATAAAAAATATAATAAATAACATTAAAGTTGAAAAATTAAATGATAGCAAGTATATAACGGCAATAGTAGAGTTATTGAGAAAAGATATTATAACAACAAGTGATTTAAAAGATAATAAAGTAGAAGAAGTAATAAAAAATAAGAAGTATATCGAACTTGTAAGTATATTAGGGAAAGAAGATGAGGTAGATAAGATATTAAAAGCAATTGGAATGATGGATGCGGTAAATAATAAAAGAGTATTGAAAGAAATATCAAGTAAGAAGATACACAGTATAGTTATAATGAATATGACAATACAAGAGTTAATTGAGTCTAAACAATTAGATAGTGAAGCAAGAAAGGAAGCAGAGAAAGCAGAGAAAGATAAGGAAAAAAATATAAATAAAAAAGGTAAGACATTCAAAGAACAATTGGAAAGTAAAACAGAAAGACTGCTAAAAGAAGGTTTGCAAGATAAATATATAAGTGAAAAAGAAAAAGAAATAATAAGAGCAGCAATATTAGAAAAGGCAATAGAAGAAGGAGTAAAAGATAAAACACAAACATTAGATCCTATAAAACAATGTGCAGTGATAGCAGGAATATTTGCAAAAAAATCATCTAGAGCAATAGAAATATCAGATAAAGATGCTTTTGTAAATAATACAGTAGCAGGATTAGAAAATATAGAAACAAAGTTAAAAGATTTAATGATGGCAACAGGAACAGAAACTGCACTAGTAACAAATAATAATGCAATAAAAAAAGGTATGATGTTAGTTTTAGAAGATGGTAAAGGTAATACTCATGTAATAACAGTAATGGATGTAAAAGATAATAATGTTATATATGTAGCGAATGTAAAAGGGAAAAAAGATGTAATAAAAACAACAATAGCAATAGAGGATTTGAAAAAAGGAGTAATAGTATCGGAAGATGGCAAATTAGTGGTAACACAAGAAGAAAATAAACTTAAGTGGGAAGGTTTAGTATTAGCAACATATAAATTGATAAATAATACAGAAGGAATAACAACTGTAAAAAATGTTCAGGATATGTTTAAAATTAACGAAAATTTAGCAGAAAAAATAGGTGTTGAAGGAATGAAGATAGTTGCAGCGGTAATGAGTGGAATAACAGAGCCAAAAACAGATGCAATGGAAGTAAAAGCAATAGCAAAAATGTTAGGAGTGGAAGTATCTCAATTAACAGCAAGTGATATTGCAACAAAAGTATTTGGGAATGATAATATAGGTACAATGAATGATAAAGATATAATAGATATGATATTAACAAGAATGGGAGATTTAAGTAAAGAAGGCAATAGTGCAGATGTGAAGGCTATAGAGTTAACAGCTGTAGCAGGTGGCTTGTTATTAGCAATGAAATCGCAAAATGTAGAATATGTACAAGAATTAAACCAAACAGAGATGAACAAAAATAAAGAAAAGATTAGAAAATTATTGAAAGATGTATATGGAAATAATAAAGATGGATATACTGAAAAAGGTTTTGATTTTATAAGCAATTTATTGAATTTACAAGAAGCACTAACTGTAAAAAATATGTTTAAAATTGAAGAAAATACAGAAAAAAAACTAGGGGTTGCAGGAATAAATACGGTTACAGCAGTAATAAATGGAATAACAGAGCCAAAAACAGATGCAATGGAAGTAAAAGCAATAGCAAAAATGTTAGGAGTGGAAGTATCTCAATTAACAGCAAGTGATATTGCAACAAAAGTATTTGGGAATGATAATATAGGTACAATGAGTGATAAAGATATAATAGATATGATATTAACAAGAATGGGATATTTAAGTAAAGAAGGCAATAGTAATAATAGTGCAAATGTGAAGTTAGCTATAGAGTTAACAGCTGTAGCAGGTGGCTTGTTGCTAGCAATGAAAAAACAAGGTGTAGATAAGGTTATAGATTTAGACCAAACAACAATAAATTCAAACCAAGTAACAATAAGCAAAATGTTGAAAGAAGAGTATCAAAATAATTATATGAATAAAAATGACAAAGATTTTATAATCAATTTATCACAATTACAAAAAGCAGTAACAGAGAAAACGACATACACAGCACAAGAGAGAAAAGATATATTGGATGCTTTGGCAAACGGAAACAGCAGAGGACAACTGATAAACAAAGATGCAGAGAAAGTAAAAGATATATTCAATATGCAATATATCCGTGAAAAATTAAAGTCAGCTTAGTTTTGTGGTTGTGCTGAATATAAATTAGTTCAAAACAATAGAATAAATTTATTTTAAAAAATTCTTTAATTTGATGTAATGTTTTAAGCATTACATCAAATTATTGTAAAGTTATTGGATTACATTTTTGTACTTTATAATGATTGCTGATATTAAGAAAATCAGCCATTGTTTGTATATCTTTATCAAACAATTTTGTTTTGTCAAAAGTTGTTCTAAATAAAAATTCTATACCTGATTTTTTTATTAAATTTATACTTTGTTTTATTGAAAATATATCAACTGCAACACAACATACTAAGTTGTATTTATCAAAGGGAGCTTTTATATCCATGGCGATAAAATCTACTAACTTTTGATTTAGAAGCTGTTCCAATACTCTAGGATTTGACCCATTTGTATCAAGTTTTACTAGAAAATTCATTTGTTTAATTTGTTTTATAAACTCAATTAAATCTGGTTGCAATGTAGGTTCCCCGCCGGTTATAACAACAGCATCCAATTGATTTTTTCTATTTTCAAGAAAAGTAAAAACTTGCTGTTCTAATATTGGACTTTTATATATATTAGGATAAACAAGTTCAGGATTATGGCAATAACTACACTTGAAATTGCAACCTTGTGTAAAAATAATTGCTGCCATTTTATTTGGATAATCTATAAACGAAAATTTTTGTAATCCACCTATTCTCATTAAAACACTCCGCACTTTACATACTTGCTACCTTTCTTATTTTAAATTCTTCTTGTTTACCGTCATTCCACTGAGAAACAGGTCTTAAGTAGCCAACAACTCTTGAGTATACTTCACATGTTGAGTTGCATGTAGGGCAAGTTTTTACTTCACCATTCAAATAACCATCATTAGGACAAACACTAAATGTAGGAGTTATAGACATATAAGGAAGTTTATAATTTGTAAATGCTTTTTTTATAAAATTTTTCATAGATTCAGTATCCGTAATTTGTTCACCTATAAACATATGTTGAACTGTTCCACCGGTATATAAAGATTGTATTTCATGCTGTAGCTCTAATATTTCAAATAAATCATCTGTATAATTTACAGGTAATTGTGTTGAATTTGTATAAAATGGAGGATGATTTTGTTTAACTGCATCCATATTTGCAAATATAATATCAGAATATTTTTCCCTATCTATTTTTGCAAGTCTGTAAGAAGTTCCTTCTGCAGGAGTTGCTTCTAAATTATAAATATTTCCTGTTTCTTCCTGATATTTTTGCAATGTAGTTCTCATGTAGGTTAAAACTTTTATTGCAAAATCTTTGCCTTTTTGACTTGCAATGTTTTCTTTTAAAAAATTCATACAACATTCATTCATTCCTACAACCCCTATGGTTGAAAAATGATTTTTCCAATAACAACCAAATCTCTGTTTAATGCTTCTTAAATAAAAGTTCATATATGGATAGAGATTTTGTTCTGTAAGCCTTTCCAAAACTTTTCTTTTTGTTTCCAAACTGTTTTTAGCTATAGTCATCAACCTATCAAGTTTACAAAAAAAATCTTCTTCATTTTTTGATTCATATCCTAGCCGTGGCATATTTAAGGTAACAACACCTATTGATCCAGTTAATGGCGATGCCCCAAAAAGTCCGCCACCTCTTCTTCTAAGCTCTCTGTTATCTATCCTTAACCTGCAACACATACTTCTTGCATCATCTGGATCCATATCTGAATTAATAAAATTTGCAAAGTAAGGTATACCATATTTTGCAGTTGCTGCCCACAATAAATTAAGTTCAGGATTATCCCAGTTGAAATCTTTACTTATATTGTAGGTAGGAATAGGAAAACTGAATACTCTTCCTTTTGCATCGCCTTCAAGCATTACTTCTAAAAATGCTTTATTTAACATATCCATTTCTTTTTGAAACTCACCATATGTTCTATTTTGAGGTTTTCCACCGATAATTACAGCCTCGTCTTTATAATGTTTAGGAACTTTTAAATCAAATGTTAAATTTGTAAAAGGAGATTGAAACCCAACCCTTGTAGGAACATTCAAGTTAAATAAAAATTCTTGTAATGCCTGTTTTACTTCTTTATAAGATAAATTGTCATAAGCAATAAACGGTGCAAGTAAAGTATCAAAACTTGAAAAAGCTTGTGCACCTGCAGACTCTCCTTGAAGAGTAAAAAAGAAATTAACTATTTGCCCTAATGCACTTTTAAAATGTTTTGCAGGATAAGATTCTATTTTTCCTGCAACACCTTTAAAACCAGTTACAAGCAAATCATGCAAATCCCAACCTACACAATATACACCAAGAATCCCCAAATCATGTATATGTAAATCGCCTTCAGTGTGAGCTTTCTTAATATCGTCAGTGTAAATTTTGTTTAACCAATATACTTTACTTACTTCAGAAGATATATAATTGTTTAATCCCTGTAAAGAATACGACATATTACTATTTTCTTTTACTTGCCAATCTGCTTTAGATAAATAATTATCAACTAAATCAACATTAAACTTTGAAATAACCTCTCTCATTTTTGAGTGTTGGTCTCTATATATAATAAATGCTTTTGCAGAAGCTTTATAAGGAGAATTTAATAATACTTCTTCAACTATATCTTGTATTTGTTCTACAGTAGGTTTTCCATTGCTTATTGTTTCTTGTGCAATACTTAAAACTTTTACAGCTAAATTTAAAGAAATCTGTTCACCAAATTCTCCAGTTGCTGTTCCTGCTTTTAAAATTGCTTGTTGAATTTTTTTTGAATTGAATTTTTCCTGTTTACCGTCTCTTTTTACAATACAATCAAAAACCGAAAGTATTTTATCCATTTGCTTTTCTCCCATATATTAAAATTTTTTATTTTTATGTAAATATGGAAATGCACCCTGGTTTTCTTGTTTCCATTAGAAATATGAAAAGTTATTCCTCGACAACTTTCATAAATAGTATTTGTTTATTGGCAGGTATTCTGGCTTAAGGATAATAACCTACTAAACTTTATCTTCCCGCTTATAAAAAGCAGTGATTTTTTTAAATTAAAAGCTTTTCGTTTCCTATTACAGCACCGGGAGTGCTTTAGATTTCAACTAAATTCCCTATTAAGTTTTATTGAGAACACCAATAAAAGATATTAAAATTACATACTGATTATATGTTTTAATTTATTGTTTGTCAATATATTAAACACAATATATTGTTTTTATATATATTTTTAACCTATATATTGTGATTTATACAGAGAATTTCTTAACATCATCAGTAGCTTGTTTTATTGGTTTTATTGTTTCACAACCACCTATACATCCACCCTTACATGCCATAACTTCTATTAGGTTAGAATTGCAGTGCCCGTTAGCATAAGCGGAAAGTTTTAAAACTGTTTTTTTATCTAAATCTGTAATAAGTTCATCTTTTATAAACTTAGTATCTATTTTTAAGTAGTGTTTTAAAGCTTGAGCTACTCCACCTGTTATAGCAAACTCTCTTGCATATTTTGTTGGAAAGTCTTCTGATGGAGTTTTTTTGCATGAATCTATATCTATATTTTTTGTTTTTATTATTGCTTGTAATTCTTGAAAAGTCAAAACATAGTCTACTAAAGAATCTTCTTGTGCTTCCTTTCTTTTTGATAAGCAAGGACCTATAAACACAGTAATGCAGTTGGGATATTTTTGTTTTGCAATTTCTGCAGTATAGTGCATAGGAGTACAAGTGTCTGATACGAACGGTTTTAGTTTTTCAAGATGTTTTTTTACTAACCTTATATAAGCATGGCAACAAGATGTAGTCATAAATTGTTGTTTGTTTACTACTAATTTGTTTTCAAATTCTTCAGCTTCTTTTTTTGCTGTAATATCTGCACCCAAAGCAACTTCAAAAACATGTTCAAAACCTATTTGTTTAAGAACTGTTACAATTTTACCAACAGATGTCCCGAACTGCCCTGTTATTGAAGGAGCTATCAAAGCTACCAATTTTTTTGTATGCAAAAGTTTTAACACATCAAGAATTTGCCTTCTTACCATTATTGCTCCAAAAGGACATGCACTAATACATTTACCACAACTTATACATAAACTGTGATCAATATTTGCTCTTCCTTTACCATCTTTTTTTATTGCATTTACAGGGCAAGCTTCTTCACAAGGAACAACTAGTTTTAAAATTGCATGGTAAGGGCAAGCTTCTTTACATTTACCACAGTTTTTACATTTATTAGTGTCTATATGTGCTTTGTGATTTTCAAAATATATTGCATCAAAATTACAAGCATTTATACATTTTCTAGATAAACATTCTTTACATATTTCGCTTACCATAAATCTACTTTTAACACATGCAGAACATGCAGATTCAAGTACAGTTAAAAGTTTATTGTTTGTCTTATATTTTTTTTCATTTTCAGGTTTAAGATAATATGAAAGCGGCAATGCTTCATCAACATCGTTTATTGAATAGCCAAGAGATGAGAGTGTTCTTAATTTTAAAATTGCCCTTTCTTTGTATACACAGCAACGAACTTCAACATCGCTACCTTTAGGTAAAATATTAAAAGGAATATGATCTATATCATCCAACTTATTCTCAAAAAACAATCTGCAAATTTCTTCCAAAACTTTATTTTTAAAATATTCTGAATAATTTATTTCTTGTTTCATAATCTATATATTCTACAAATTTTTGATGAAAAAAGAAAAGTAAACTTTCTCGTTTTTTAAATTTTGTAAACTGTTTTTTTATAACAACTATTACAAAAAACATACACAAAATTATATTTTTCATTATTTTTTTACAATCATATTTTCTATTTTTAAAACATTATCAGAACTTATGTTGTCTAGTAACCATCTATCCAAAATAGTTGCTTTTCCAAAAGGCATATGTCCGTAAAAAAAAGACATTTGGTTTAAAGCAGATTTTTTATCTTCTTTATCAATACAAAGTTTCCATAATGTTGCTACAAGACCAGTTCTATCAGCACCTCCTAAACAATGTATCAAAACCGGTCTTGGAGTTGTTTTAAATATTTTAAGAAGATATTGTATATCTTCATTTCTTGGCTTTCTATCTATAGCTAAATCTAAATCATAATGAACGATATTATAAATAGAGCATACTTTTAATTCGTCATCATACCATTTAACCCCTTTTTCTTTTCCACGAAGATTTATAATACTTTTAATATTATATTTTGTTATATAGAAGGCTAATAATTTTTTATCAAGCTGTCTTGAACGATATGCCTGATTTTGTGTTATTGTATGGAAATTTCCTTTTAACCAAATATTAGCAAAAAATAGTCCATATATGATTATTAATATCAAAAAGATAACGACTATATTCTTTATAAATTTTTTCATAGTTATTAATTTTTTATTTATTTTTCATATTCCATAACTGTATTGATTAGTTGGCAAAAAGTATTTCCACCCTCTTCATAGGTTGAAAGAGTTCCTCTTACTGTAATTTTTGTATTTTCTTTAGGAAAATCTTTAGGATATGAATATTTTTTATCTGGAATAAAAGCCAATCCTTGCAAACAACAAGCTGTTTCATCTTGAATTATGCAAGCATGATATCGTTTATTCATATCTGAATCATAAAAACAGGAATATATCCCTGAAAAAACAATTTCCTTACCAATATATTTTTTAAAATCTGATATTATATTGAATAAACTTGAATAAACCATAAGTTTTGACATTTTTGTTAAGTCTATAACATCAGATTCATTAAAATTTTGTTTACTATAGGATATAGTGAACAAAACAAAAATAAATAAAGAAATTTATCAAATATCTCAATCATTATTATTGCCGTCACTATGTAGATATTTTCTCCCTTCTTCAGAGTCAATATATTCTTTTACAGTTCCGTAAAAATTTTCTTTTCCCAAATGAAGAATTTTTGTTGCATATTTTAATGCAACGAAAATATCGTGTGAAATCATAACAATAGTAATTCCTATATTATTTAATTTCAAAATTAGGTCATACATTTTTTCCGTTGCACTAGGATCAAGTCCTGAAACAGGTTCATCAAGTAAAATCATTCTTTGTGTTGCACATAAAGCTCTAGCAAGAAGCACTCTTTGTTGTTGCCCACCTGAAAGTTCTCTATAACATTTATTTTCCAAATTTTCTATTTCAAGTTTTTTCATGTTATGAAAGGCAAGAGCTTTATCTCTTTTTGAATAAAAAAACTTTCTTTTTAATTTTGTTTGACAGCCTGATAAAACAATTTCTTTTACAGATGCAGGAAAATCTTTTTGAATAATACTTTGTTGCGGAAGATAACCTATTTCAGAAGGAATTAAACCATCTGAATAAATTATATTACCCGATAAAACTGGCTGCAAGTGCAGGATAGTTCTCATAAGGGTAGTCTTTCCTGCACCATTTTTGCCTACAATACACAAATAATCACCCTTATTTATTTCAAACCTTAAATTATTAATAAGCACATTATTTTTATAACCTAACGATAAATTGTTACATTTAATTTCTGCCATAAATCTTATTTTAAAGATTGTGATAATACATCAATATTTTGTTCCATTATAGATATATATGAGATTCCTTTTTCAATATCTTGTGCCGTTATTGATTGCATTGAATTTATAACAGCAATGTTTTGATTTTTTGATTTTGTATTTTGTATTATCGTTTGAGCAATTTTATGATTATTTCCTTCTATAGTTAAAATAGTATTAAGTTTAAGTTCATCTACTTTTTTAGCTAAAAAAATTATTGTTTCAAAAGAAGCTTCCGATTCTGCACTGCACCCTGCAAAAGCAGCAAAATATTTTAGACCATAATCATCAACTAAATAACGAAACGGGAATCTATCTCCAAAAAGAATTGTTTTCATTGAAGAAGAATCTACGACATGTTTATACTTTAAATCTAAATCAGTTAATCTATCAATATAATCTTTTACATTATTTTTATAAGTATTGGCATTTGCACTATCTTTTATACAAATAACTTCTGCTATTTTTTTAACAAAAATTTTGGCATTTCTTAAAGATAACCAAACATGTTCATCATATTCTTTTACATCACTATCATGATTATGTTTATCACGATGCTTATTATGATAGTCTTTCGGTTCCTCTAGGTATTTATGTCCATGTTCATTATCATGTTCTTCTTCCTGCATACCTTCAACCGTTTCTTCTTCTTTTGCAAGTTTAAGTTCTTCTAACAAATTAAGAAGATTTATAACCGTTATATTTTTATTAACAGTTTTTTCTAACACTTCTTCTATCCATTCATCTGATTCTCCTCCAACATAAATAAAGATATCACTATTAGAAATTTTTATAATGTCATCCGCACTTGGTTGATAACTGTGTAAATCAGTTCCAGCATTATAAAGCATTGTAATATTAAAATTGGAAAATTTATCTCCTATAATATTTTTTACCCAGTCATATTCTGGAAAAATTGTAGTTACGATACTAATTTTTTTACTATTTGTTTTTATGTTTGCAGGGTTATTGTTGCTACAAGATACAAAACTTACAAGTATTACCAAAAAAATAATACAATAAATAAAGTGTTTCATTTAATATATCTCCTTGAAGAAACTGTGCTTGTTCTTATGAGAAAAAATCTATTTTATCCGTGATAGTCATACGGATAATAACGGCAAAAACATGTTTTTTGTTTCAAGGAGATTCAATTGATTAGACAAGTTTTTTGTATTGTTAAAGAATTGCTTAAAAGAAGAATAATTTTAGAAAACACATATATAGAAGATATGTGCAGTATTTCACAACACCAAGATACTATGTTTTGAGTCAAATCAGTTGATTGAAAATTGTTGTTAACTATACTAACAACAGCACATATAGGACAGTTTTTTTCGCAACAATCATGATGAATTTCATGTGCTGATAAAAAAGAAAAAACAAAAGACGATACTAAAATAAAAGCACTTATTATAATAGTAAATATTTTAGTTTTTACATCAAAAAAAATTGTTCTTTTATCATAAATTTATTACCTTATGGTTTTATAAATGAATGTTATCTGTATTATACTTAAAATAAAATTGTTAAGTCAAAAAACAAAACATAGTAAATAAACTCCATATGGTATACAAACAAGTATCTTATAGAAATATATAGCTTATCTTTTTACATTCACTCATAGAAACATATATATACAACTGTACCTGCTTTTATTTATGTATATAAATTAGTTTTAAATATTACTTTTTTGCTCTTTTATGTATTTTCACCACTTAAGTCCCAACAAAAATTAACTACTGGTAATTTTTAGAAACTTATATGCATTCTTATTGTTCCTACATAAGCAGTGTTATCTTGCTGATTGTAGTAAGGGTTTTCTACAACTTGAAAATCTGGACTAATTGACAAGTAATCAGCAACTTTCCAATTATAATAAAGTTCTAAATGGTTTTCACTTTTTGCATTATTATTTATGTTATCTTTATATTCATTTGAAGGTATTATCTGCCCATAAGCTATTGCAACTACATCTTCATCTCCTATACCTTTTACTTTTGCCTGTAAACCTAAACTCCATGTATTTGAAGCATATATTTCATTATCAATATCTCCTCTGCTCCAACTATATCTTGCAAATGCACCTAAAATATCAGTAAATTGCTGGTCTAAACTTAAACCTAAACCATAATTTTTTTCATTGCCTTTTCCTGTCCCATCAAGTTTAATATTATCGTTTGTATTTGCCCAACCATAAATTCTATAGTTCCCTTCTTTTTCATTTATAAAACCTGGTTTAAAATTTACTTGTAGAGATGTAAATCCATTTCTAGTTATATCTTTACAATCGCTTGCATCAACATATTGAACTGCAAAATCTACAATATCAGTTTCATAAGTTCCTTTTATGCCGAACGAATTATCTGAAAAATTTATATTTACAGCATTTTTAAACACATTGCCTATAAATTGTTCTTTTTCATCATTTGCATAAGAATTATTATCTACAGCATCTGCTGGATTTATAATACCTACAGTAACTACAAATTTATCTGTAAATTTATGGTTAAGCCATGCTTCTGTTACACTAACAACACCACTATCATTTGCACCAGCATTTATACCTGCAACAGAATTTAAATAATAATTGATATTTCCTTTTCCTGTTTCTAAATGAATAAATGCAGTGTTATTGTTATCAAACTTTTTTTCAATAGTTAAATCTATACTATATTGACCGATTGTGGGAGTTTTGTTTTTATCTAACATATTTCCTTCGTCATCTTCTGCTTTATTTGCATTTTGTAAATTTTGTAAATTTAATGTAACTCCTCCACCGATTGTTAATCCCTTTAAAAAATTAGTTTCTGCTGCATAAATGGAACTTGCTAAATACATTGTTACTGCAAAGAACAACATACATTGTACTACTTTCTTCATTTTTTCTTCTTCTCCTTTGTTATATTTTTAAATTATTTTTTATTCTTATCTTTTCGCATAAGTAGTGTTATACAATTATTACTTTTAGAACAACTTTTACAGTTGTTGTCACATCCGCACCCACAACTACATTTTCCAATTTTTAGTTGATTATATATTTTTTTAAAAAGGACAACAACACAAAGCACTACTATTAATAAAACTAACAATTTTTCCATGCTATTACCTCCAACTATTTCTTTTGAGGTATATACCAAAAATTTCTTTTTTCCCTTTTTTTTAAAGCTATATTTGTTATACTAAAAACCTAGCAACTTGCCACCTTGATATACAATTAATGCTAACAAGTATCCTAAAACTGTTGTCCATACAAACAGTATTATCAACCATTTTAATCTTGAACCAGTCTCTCTATAGAATACCGTTATTGCAACTATACAAGGAACATAAATTAAACAAAATATTAAAAATGCTACTGATTTTAAAGGACTCCAATCTTTATCTAGAGCAATTTTATCTGCTAAAGAGTTAATTGCTTCCTCATTTTCAACATCCGTTTCACCCATAGAATAAATAATTCCTAAAGTACTTACTACAACTTCTTTTGCAGCAAGACCTGCAATTAAGGCAATACCCATTTTACCATCAAAACCTATAGGTTTTATTATAGGTTCAATCAAATGTCCTAATCTTCCGATATAGCTTTGGTCCATTTGAACTGCAGCAACTTTTTCTTCAGAAAATTCTCCCAAATTTTCCTCATCTATTTGTGGAAAATTCAACCCTGCCCAAATAATAACAGATACCAACAATATAATGGTCCCTGCTTTTTTAAGATACATCCAACCTCTTTCCCACATTTTAATTAAAAGACTTTTTAATGTAGGAACTCTATAAGGGGGAAGTTCCATAACAAAATATCCCGGTTCACTTTTAAATAAAGTTTTCTTGAATACCCATGCAGAAAATAGTGCTATAACTACACTTAATGCATAAAAAACAAACATTGTGTTTGCTGCTTGTGTTGAACTTTTACTAAAAAATGCCGCTATAAATAGTGCAAATATGGGAAGTTTTGCACCACATATCATAAAAGGTGTAACTAGTAGTGTAATAATTCTATCCTTAGGATTATCTATAGTTCTTGTAGACATCATTGCAGGAACAGCACAGCCATTAGTTGCAATAAGTAATGAAGCAAACGATTTTCCGTGAAGGCCAAACTTTCTCATCACTCTATCCATAATAAATACTGCTCTTGCCATATATCCGGTATCTTCAAAAAAGGCAATAGCAAAAAACATACATACAATTTGAGGGAAAAAACCTAAAACTCCACCTACCCCACCAATTATACCATCTACTATTAATGACTGGAAAATTCCATCAGGAATTATTCCTTTTGCTAAATTTGAAAGCCATTCAATACCAGCTTCAAAACAACTTACAATAGGTTCAGAAACTGTAAATGCAAACTGGAAAATAATATACATTACCAACAAGAATATAGGAACAGACCAAATTTTATTCAAAACAATTTTATCTATTGTTTCCGATAAATCTTTTTTTGCATCTTTTGTCTTTAATAAAACATCGTCAACAACAATTTTTATCCAATCATAAATTTTATCTGCAAAAACAGCTTCAAGATTTTCATTATATAAATCAAATATTTTCTTGTTACTTTGTTCTACTTGTTCAATTATTTTTGAATAATCTTTAGAATTTTTAATTTTTTCTAAAGCATAAGCTTCTTTTTTTATTAACTCTACAGATAAAAAGTTAATAGGATATTTTTTTATAAGATTTAAATCTTTAGATATAACTTGGCAAATTGTATCTTTTTCTTTATTGATTTTGTCACCATAATCTATTGAAACTAGATTAATATTTTTTTTCTTATTTAAAACATTTATCACTGTATTTAAAAGTTCAAAAGTTCCTTTATTTTTACTTGCAACTATAGGAACCGCAACTACATTATATTTTTCTTCTAACTTTTTATAATCTATCTTTTGTCCTTTATTTTCCAAAATATCAGTCATATTCATTGCAATTATAATTGGAATTTTTAGCTCTGATAATTGTGCATACAAATAAAGATTTCTTTCAAGATTTGAAGAATCTACAACATCTATTATAAGTTCAGGTTTTTCTTCAATTAAAACATTTCTTGCCACAACTTCATCTTCAGAACTTGCAGATAAACCATAAATACCGGGCAAATCTATAACTTGAAGTTCATAACCATCTTTTGTTATAACTGCTTCTTTCTTTTCTACAGTAACACCAGGATAATTTCCCACATGTTGCCTTAAACCTGTTATATTGTTAAACAAACTTGATTTTCCACAGTTTGGATTCCCTGCCAAACATATTTTTACTTTTTTTATGCTTTCCACTTCATTTACACCTCTTTTACTAAAATTTTGGCTGCACTGTTGGTATCAAGTGCTATTTTTCCACCTTTTAACAAAACTGTTACAAAACCTGATTTTATATCTCTTAAAATTTTTAATCTTTCTCCTGGCACAAAACCTAAATCTATTAACTTTTTTCTTTCGTCTATAGCTACATTATCAAAAGCCAAAAATCTTAAAAGTGTATTTTCTTTTCCATTTAATAATGTCATAATTAATCCTCCACTACAATTTTAGAAGCTTCATCTTTTCTTAAACTTAAATTATAACCTCTTATTGTTACTTCTATAGGATCGCCTAAAACAGATTTTTTTGTTACAACAACATCTACACCTTTTAAAATGCCCATAGAAAGTAATTTTTTTGTTAAAACAGAATCTGTTGCTGTTATCTTTTGAACTTTAGCAACATGATTTAATTTTAAATTGCTTAAAACCATCTCCATTTTTTTCTCCTATTATATTTTTAGTTTTTATTATAAATATTAGTTTTGCCTAACTTTAAAACTTAAAAATAATAAAGCACTGAAGTGCTTTGTTAATAAAACATAGTTAAACGAATAAATATTTTTTAGTTTCTTATTTAAAAGTTAGTTAAATATAACATATTTTATAAAAAAAATCAACACAATGCAGTTGTTAATAACAATATATATAATCTATAAAAAAAATAAAGAATTTGATGTTTTTTGAGCTAAAATATATGAAAATATTACCAAAATATTTGTTACTGGTTAAGTTTTTTACTGACTTCACAAAAAACTTCATCAACCAAAACAAGTTTCATACAATCAACTTTTCTACAAGTTCTATTCCTGCAAGGTTGGCAAGAAACTTTCTTTTGAAATATTGTTGTAGTTTTTCCAAAAGGACCTGTTCTTTTTGCATCTGTAGGTCCAAGTATTGCAATTGCAGGAATTTTTAAAGCTGTTGCTATATGCATAGGTCCTGCTTCATTTGCAATAAACAAATTTGCAAGTTTAAATATTGCCATTAATTGTTTTAAAGTCAATTTTCCTGTTAGATTTGTTATTCTTTTGGTTTTAGATAAAGATATTATATCTTCATCTAACCCTTTTTCACTAGCTCCACCTTCTTTGCCACCTATAAGAATAACATTAACATCAAAATTCTCGTTTATTAAATCTATAAGTTTTGCAAATTTTTCTTTTTGCCATCTTCTTGATATCCACCCTCCACCGGGATGGACTAAAACTATTTTTTTATCTAAACTTATTTTTTCTTTTTTTAATATTTCTTTAACTTCTAAAATATATTTTTCAGCTATATACAAATTATAATCTAAATTATTTATATCAACTGAACAACCAAGATATTTTGCAACTGCTAAATGTCTTTGTATACAATGTGTATCTACATTATTTGGTTTAATTTCTTTTGAAAATAACCACGAAAATTCTCGCATACCATTAGTAGATGAAGAAGCAAGTTTATATTTTGCTCCTGCTAGTTTCACTATAAAAGCAGATTTAAAAAGACCATGAAAATCTATACTTAAATCAAATTTTTGAGCTCTTAATTTCTTATATAATTGTTTTAAATATGAAAAAGTGATATGGGTTCTATCAAAAACAATCAAATTATCAATTAAAGGATTTTCTCTTATAATTTCAGCACATCTTTCATCTGCTATCCAACTAATATGTGAATTTGGATATTCCTTCTTTATTGCTACAACTGCAGGTAAAGCAAATATTATATCTCCCATTCTACTTGGCTGAACTATTAAAATTTTTGGTTTATCGCTATTTTGTAAAAATTTTACTATATCATTTTCCATTACAAAAACTCTTTAATTATCTTTATATTTTTTTCTATAGCACCTCTTTGTTTTTTTACTACTTCAAAAGCTTTTTTCCCAACATCTTCTCTAAAATTTTTATCATTTAAAAGTTTCGTGACTATATTAAAAAATTCTTTATCATTTTTAATTTCAAATGCACCATTATTTTTTAATGAAACATACTCGCTTTCAAAATTAAACATATACTGTCCAAAAATTATTGGTTTACAATAAGCTGCTGCTTCTATTGGGTTTTGCCCACCTTTATTTACAATTGAACCACCTATAAAAACTATATCTGATATAGAATATAAAGATTGTAATTTCCCAAATACATCTACAATTATTACATCTTTTATAGAATTTGTTATCTTAGAAAAAAGTTCAAAAGATAAATTATTCTTTTTTAATAAAGAAGAAATTTCTTGAACTCTTGAAATATGTCTTGGTGCAAGAATTAATTTTAAATTTTTAAAATTTTCTTTTAATTTTATAAAAACTTTTATTACTGTTTCTTCCTCCCCTTCTCTTGTACTACCTGCAGTAAAGATAAAATCTTCTGGCCTAAAATATAAATATTCTTTTGTTATAGTTTCACTTTTAAAATCTCTATCATATTTTATATTCCCTGTAATTTGAACTTTATCTTTGTTGTCTACTAATGTTATAAATCTATCATAGTCATGTTGATTTCTAACTGAAATATAAGTAATAAGATTTAAAAAAGGTTTCCAAAAAAATTTTGTTAGTCTATAGTAAAGAAAAGAACTATTAGAAATTCTTCCATTAACTGTAATTACTTTTGTTCCTATTTTATTTGCACAAGTTATCATGCTAGGCCAAAATTCTGTTTCAATTAGTATAAGAATTTCTGGCTTTACTTTTTTTAATATAGAAGAAATAAACGGATATAAATCTATAGGAGCAAGAGCATAATAAGAAATTCCTTCAATTTTTGAAACATATTCTCTTGCAGATTTTGTAATAGTAGAAACTATAATATTATACTCTTTTAAATATGATATCATTGGCTCTACAGCTTTTGCTTCACCTAATGAAGCACAGTGTATCCAAACAATTTTTTTATTTTTATCAAGTTGTGGAATATTCCAACAAGAAAGTCTTTCTTTAATACAATAAAAAAATTCTTGACGATTCTTTTTGCCTGTTAAAATAATAAACAAAAGTATAGGAACTAAAAATATTATAATTAAACAATTGTATAAAAAAAGTAATATATTAATCATATAATTATTATATATTAAAATTTTGATATTCTTATATTATATAAAAATAAAAAAAGCTCCTACAAATTTTATGTAGGAGCTTTTTATTTGTAGTAAAAATTATTTTTTAAAATATCTTTTTAAAAGGCCATCAAAACCCTTACCGTGTCTTGCTTCATCTTTTGCCATTTCATGAACCGTATCATGAATTGCATCATAACCTAATTTCTTAGCTTTTAGTGCTATATCCATTTTACCTTGACAAGCACCATGTTCTGCAGTTGCTCTAAGCTCAAGATTTTTTTGTGTTGAAGAGGTAACTACTTCACCTAAAAGTTCTGCAAATTTTGCAGCATGTTCTGCTTCTTCGTAAGCATATCTTCTATATGCTTGGGCTATTTCTGGATATCCTTCTCTTTCTGCCACTCTGCTCATTGCTAAATACATTCCAACTTCTATACATTCTCCGTTGAAATTTGCTCTTAATCCTTCCACAATTTCTTTGTCTTCTACAATACCATCACCAATTTTATGTTCTGTAGCATAAGTTTTTTTCCCCTCAACTACCTCTTCTAAAGATTCTGCTTTTGCACCACAAATAGGGCATTTTTCCGGTTTTGTTGAAACATCCTCACTTACCCAACCACAAACTTTGCATCTATATTTCATTTTTCCCCCTTTTTAATTCCTACTGTTCTAATTTTTCACAAATCTAATTTTCTCAAAAAACTCAACTTTTAATTATATTTTCTAATTTTATATTTTTTTCTTCAATACATATATATTTACATACTTTAAAATTTATAAAGTAAGTTTTTAATAATTTTCTACAAACAATTCTTGATATGCTTTTGGATGTGCACATGCAGGACATTCATCTAGAGCTTCTATAGATTCATAAACATATCCACAATTTCTACATTTCCACATTACTTTACCATCTTTTTTAAACACTTTTTCATACTTAATATTTTCTAAAAGTTTTCTATATCTTTTTTCATGTGCTTTTTCTGCTATGGCAATATATTCAAAAGTATCAGCTATTTCTTGAAACCCTTCTTCTTTAGCAACTTTTGCAAATTCTGGATATAATTTTGTCCATTCTTCATTTTCACCATTTGCTGATGCTTGTAAATTTTGAACTGTTGTACCTATTTTACCTGCAGGGAAAGTTGCTGTAATTTCTATATCTCCACCTTCTAAAAATTTAAAGAATTTCTTTGCATGCTCTTTTTCATTATCTGCTGTTTCTGTAAAAAAGCCTGAAATTTGTTCATAACCTTCTTTCTTAGCTACTGAAGCAAAATATGTATATCTATTCCTTGCTTGAGATTCTCCTGCAAAAGATTTCAACAAATTTTGCTCTGTTTTTGTTCCTTTTAAACTTTTCATTTTTGTTCTCCATTATTTTTTATAAATTTATGTTCAACAACTTTATTTTGATAGCAAGGAATAGTTTTTTTCAATTCCTCTTTTTTCTATCCATCTACTTCCTCATTGCTATTGTTCTATATACTTGTTATCCAACTCCCATGAATATTACATTGTGCAACAACTGATATATTTTTACTATCTGTCTTTACCTTTATGTTCGTTTCTGGTTTCAAATCTTTAGTTAACAATGTCATAGATACCAATTCATTATCAATATAAATACTTATTTTTGATATAAAATGTTCTTTTACCATAGGATGTTCTATTTCTCCTACTGTTACATAAATATTTTTATATCCATTTTCTATATCAACAATTTTTACAACGGGCAAATGTTTTTTTTCTGTCTCACCACTAACTGCAACATCTTCTTTTGTATGTAAAGCATTTTCTTTTTCATCAAATAATTTAAAAATTTTTGTACCAGAACAACAACTAGGGCAAACATCAGGAATACTTTTTGTTAAAAGAATATGTCCACAAACAGAACATACTAATGCTTTTTTCATAAAAACCGTCCTATTAATTTTAGTTTACATATATGCCTATTTACTATAATTTTATAATTTGTTGTTTATTAATAGCAATGTTCTAACAATGCTTTAGAAAGTTTTTCCCCTGCTTGATAACATTTTTCTATCTCTTCTTTGTTTGGTTTGAATTTTGCACTTATTTGATCTATCACTTCTATACCAAAAGAAGATAAATTTGTTGCAATTTCTTTAACTGCTCCACCTGCCCAACCAAACGAGCCAAAAGATACTGCAATTCTATTTTTAGGTTTCATACCTTTTAAGAAATGCATATATCCTGCAATGTATGCAAGCATTTCATTGTCGTGTGTAGAAGAACCTATAACAAAAGCTTTTGCTTCTAACATTTCATAAGCAACTTCTGCAAAATCTGTTTTTGCTATATCAAACATTTTCACTTCTATATTATTGTTAGTTAAAGCTCTAACAATTTCTCTTGCCATTATTTGTGTTGAGCCCCACATAGTTTCATAAACAACAACAACTTTATTTTTTACTTCATTTTTTGTCCATGACAAATATTTTTCTATTACTTTATTTATATTGTTTCTCCATACAAGTCCATGACTTGGAGCAACAAAATCTATAGGAAGATTCATTGTTAAAAGATTATTTACACTTTTTTCTATCATTGTTCCCAAAGGCCATAATATATTTGCATAATATTTTGCAACTTCTTGCCATAAAATATCTTGTCCTATTTCATCTGTAAAAGTTTTATTAGTTGCAATATGTTGCCCGAAAGCATCATTTGAAAATAAAATCTTTTTTTCAGGACAATATGTTATCATGCTATCAGGCCAATGAACCATAGGGACTTCAACAAATGTTAAAGTATTGTTGCCTAGATTGATTTTATCTCCTGTTTTAACAACATTTATTTCTATATTTAAATCATAATATTTTAAAAGGCCTTCCTTCAATTTTGCTGTTCCATAAAATTTTGCATTTTTTAAAACTTTTGCCATATATTCTATTGCACCACTATGATCTGGTTCAAGATGATTTAATATCACATGTTTTATTTTTTCTGGACTGATGATCTCTAAAATATTTTTTATAAATTCATCTTCAAAACCTTTATGAACAACATCTATTAAAGCTGGTTCTTTGTCATTAATTAAATAAGAATTATATGTAACCCCATTTTTTGTAATAAATGTATTACCATGAAAATTTCTCATATTCCAATCTATTACACCAACCGAAAACACATCTTTTGTTATTTGTTTCATATTCATTATCCTTTACTTTACTATGAATTGATTATGTAAATAAATTTTTAATTTATAGTTAAAAACAAAAACTTACTTAATGTATTAGTAATCTTTTTACTAATTTTATCTTTTAAATTTAAAAAACAAATTAAAGTTATTAACTGCCATCAATTAGCAACTACATAAATCTATCAACTGCTCTTACTGTGAACTCTTTTTTTATAATCTTCAATTGCTTTGTGTAGGGCATCTGCTCCTAAATTAGAACAATGCAATTTATTTGGAGGAAGACCACCTAACTCTTTAGCAACTGCATCATTTGTTATTGCAAGTGCTTCTTCAATAGTTTTGCCTATTGCCATTTCAGATACCATTGAAGATACTGCTATTGCCGCACCACAACCGAAAGTTTTAAACTTAACATCTTTTATAATATTGTTTTCTACTTTTATATAAAATTTCATCATATCACCGCATACAGGATTACCAATTTCACCTATTCCTGATGCATCTTTTATTTCACCTACATTTCTTGGATTAGAGAAATGATCCATTACTTTCTCTGAATAAAAAGCCATTTTACTACAACCTCCATATTAACACCGTTTGTTATATTATATTTCTTTTAAATTTAGCTTGTAACTGATAATAAAACTTTTAAAAATTCTTGTCTACCAGATTTTAAAAAACATTTTGTTGTTTTAACTTCTATGTTACCAACTGATAACAAAAGTTTTTTTAGTTAATGAATTTTAGTATTATTATCTTATAAATTTTTCCTTTACCCAAAAAATTTTTATTTATTTGTTAGTAAGATTGATATAAGTCCTAATTGTTTTTTACTATTTAAAAAAATATATAATGTAAACCTTTAATCTTATAAGTGACAATGATTGTGCTCGTAATCTGTTCCAGGTCCCGCTTTTAGTCTTTTACCTGTTTCAACAAAGTGAGAATATAGTGGAGACATACTTCTTAATTTTTTAACTATTGCTGGAAACTCTGCTATAACATAATCAATTTCTTCTTCAGTATTGTATTTTGATAAAGTAAATACTATAGAACCTTGCCCTACTGCAACATCTACATTAAGTGCAGTTAATACATGAGAAATTTTTAAAGATTTATTTGCACAAGCAGAACCGCTAGAAGCCATAATTCCTTTAGCATCCAATAAAAGAAATAGAGATTCTCCTTCTACAAACTCTATAGAAAAATTTACATTTGTAGGTAACCTATTTTCTATAGGACCATTAAGATATATATATTCTATATTACTTTTTAAACCTTCAATAAGTTTATCTCTTAAATTAATTATTTTTTCATAGTTTTTGTTTATTTCACTCATAGCTAAATCACAAGCTACCCCAAAACCAACTATTGCTGGAACATTTTCTGTTCCAGCTCTTTTATTAAACTCTTGAACTCCGCCATCAATTTGAGGTTTTATATATATACCTTTTTTTATGTACAAAGCTGCTACACCTTTTGGACCATAAATTACAGAGCTTGCAAGAGTCAACATATCTATTTTTGATTCTGCAACATTTATAGGAATTACTCCTGCTGCAACAACCGCATCAACATGAAAAACAATATTCTTTTCTTTAACTATTTTAGATATTTCATCAATATTTTGTATAGTTCCAACTTCTGTATTTGCATATTGAATAGATACTAAAATTGTATCTTGCCTAATAGCTTTTTTAAGTTCATCCAACAACAAAAAACCTTTGTCATCTACTGGAATATAAGTTATTTCAAAGCCATCTTTCTGTAAAGATTTTACTGCATTTAAAATAGAAAAATGTTCTATTTGAGATACAATAATATGTTTACCTTTGTTAGAATTTGCATAAGCAAATCCTTTTATAGCAAGATTATTTGATTCTGAACCACAAGAAGTAAAAATAATTTCATCAGGTTTAGAATTTATTAATTTTGATACTGAAAGTCTTGCTTGTTCTATTGCATCTTTAGAAATTTGCCCTAAAGAATAAATACTTTGAGGATTTCCATAATACTGTTTCATATAAGGAAGCATAGCATTAAATACTATGTCATCCATTTGTGTATTTGACTGATTATCCAAGTATACTTGTTTCATAATTACATTTTCTCAAAATTTTCTTTTCCAACCTGACAAACTGGGCATACCCAATTATCAGGTAATTTTTCAAATGGTGTCCCTGCAGGAATACCATTTTCTGGATCACCTTTTGCTGGATCGTACTCATACCCACAAACATTACATTTAAATTTTTCCATTTTTTATCTCCTTAAATTTTTTTACAATTTACAAGTTATAGTTTAAATTTTAATATTAATCTATACCATAATCCCTATTTTTTCATAGAATAGACTGCCTAATCTATGTTCTTTTTTATTTGTAAACATTATATACTTGGATTATATACAAATAAAAAGAATCTATCAAGATAATGTTTATTTCTTTACTCTACTATTTTGTTCCTTTTTGAGCTCCATCCTTACTTCTTTTTACTAGTAAATCCATTTTTATTATTTATTAGCTTTTTTACTTATTGGAGTCTATTTTGTGTTCAAACTTTTACAGTGCCTAGTTAAATTCAAAATAGATATGTCTTTTTTGATAAAAAAAGGATGAAGAAAAAAAAGAAAAAGATAAGCAAACAAAAGATAGCATTAAATTTGAAAGGAATAAAAACTATTCAAAAAGAATATTATTTGCCAAATTATGCCAATTTAATAACAAAAATTTATAAAAATATTAAAAATATTTGCAAAACAAATTCAAAATCTTTATAATTTTGTTAGGCTTCATAAAAATCTTAATTTCAATATTAATTCCAATAATAGATTATTTTCACCTGTGGAGTTTTCATCTCTCAAAAACGGACAAAGGTCTTTAACCCTAACTCTTTAACCCTAACATAATGTTTAATGTTTACTTGGAAAAAATAATTTGATAGAATACCAAGATAGATTTTGTTTTTTATTTAAACTATAATATTTTATATATGATTATTACATGTATAATATAACAATAGCAAGTGTTTTAATTTACAATATGTATGTTTTTTATAGGAGGAAAAATGGCATTTGAGAAAAAAGCAGTATTAGAAAAATTTAAAAAGCATGAAACTGATACAGGATCACCTGAAGTTCAAGTTGCATTGCTTACAACAAGGATTAATTATTTGGCAGAGCATTTTAAAAAATTTCCTAAAGATTTTGCATCTAGAATAGGTTTTTTAAAAATGATTGGTAAAAGAAGAAGACTACTTGATTATTTGAAAAAATCAGATAAGAATGCATATAGTGATATTTTAAAAAAACTAGGTTTAAGAAAGTAAAAAATAAGTCCGTCATAAACACAAAGGATACATTCAGTTTCATATTATGCAAATGAAGTTGTGTGAATCTTTTGTGTGATGTTTATGGGCGGGCTAACGAGGGAAAAATGGAATTGATAAAAACATCAGTGACTGTTGCAGGTAAAGAGATTTTTATTGAGTCTGGTAAACTTGCAAAACAAGCCAATGGTGCTTGTGTTATAAGGGTTGGCGATACAATGGTTTTAGTTACAGCTGTTGCAACATCAACACCGAAAGAAGGAACAGATTTTATGCCTTTAACAGTTGATTATAAAGAAAGGGCATATTCAGCAGGAAGATTTCCAGGTGGTTTTTTCAAAAGGGAAGCCAAACCGAAAGAAAGTGAAATACTTACAAGTAGGCTTATAGATAGAAGCATCAGACCATTGTTTTCTGAATTTTATAGAAATGATACACAAGTCGTAGCAATGGTTATTTCTCATGATGGTGAAAATCCAGCGGATATTATAAGTATAATTGGTGCTTCAGTGGCATTACATCTTTCAAATATTCCTTTACAAAAAGATATAGCTTCAGTAAGAATTGGAAGAATAAATAGCAAATTTATTGTTAATCCAACATTGTCTCAAATACCACAATGTGATTTGAATTTAGTTGTTAGTGGAACAGAAGAAGCTTTAACAATGGTTGAATCTGGTTCTTGTGAACTTTCAGAACAAGAAATGTTGGAAGCTTTAAATCTTGCAAAGGAAGAAATTAGTAAGATTTGTAAATTTATAAAAAATCTTCCTACTAAAGAAAAGTTAGCGGTGGTAGAACCAGTTATAGATGCAAACTTAAAAGCAGAAATAGAAATGGATACTTTGCCCAAAGCACAAGAATGTGTAACTATAAAAGACAAATTAACTAGAGAAGTTTCATGGGCAAAATTTAAAGCTGATATGCAAACAAAATTTGCCCAAAAATACCCCGAGCAATCTGCAATAATAGATTTTATTATGGAAGATATTTTTTATAAAGAAGCAAGAAAGCTAGTTTTGACAAAAAATATTAGAACAGATGGTAGAGCATTAACTGAAATTAGACCTATTACATGTGAGGTTGGTTATTTGCCAAGAGCTCACGGTAGTGCAATATTTACAAGAGGGCAAACACAATCTTTAGCAACTGTCACATTAGGTAGCCCTGAAGATAAACAAGTTATGGATGAGTTAACAGGAGAATATAAAGAACGCTTCTTACTACATTATAATTTTCCTGGATATGCAACAGGTGAAGCAAAACCTGATAGATCTCCAGGAAGAAGAGAAATTGGACATGGTAATTTAGCAAGAAGAGGCTTGAAACCTATTCTTCCCGATGAAAAAGATTTCCCTTATGCAATAAGAATAGTATCAGATATTACAGAATCAAATGGTTCTTCTTCTATGGCATCAGTTTGTGGTGGCTGTTTAGCATTGCTTGATGCTGGGGTTCCTATCAAGGCAACTTGTGCAGGTATAGCTATGGGACTTATGAAAGAAGGCGATAACTATGTTATTTTAACAGATATTATGGGAATGGAAGATCATTTAGGAGATATGGATTTTAAAGTTGTGGGTACTAGAAAAGGTATTACAGCTTTACAGATGGATATAAAAATTGATGGTCTTACAACAGAAATTATGGCAAAGGCTCTTGAACAGGCAAGAGTTGGAAGATTAGAAATTATTGATAAAATAGAAGCTACTATTTCACAACCAAGACCTGAACTTTCAAAATATGCTCCTAGGATGGTATCTATTTCGATTCCTGTAAGTAAAATTGGTTCATTGATTGGGTCTGGTGGAAAAAATATTAAAAATATTCAAGAAACAACCGGTGCTGACATATCAGTGGAGGAAGATGGAACAGTATTTGTTTCAAGTTCTGATGCCAAAGCTCTAGAAATAGCAAAAAATATGATAGAAGGTTTTACTGCAGAAGTTGAGGTTGGTAAAGAATATAAAGGTAAAGTTACTAGAATTATGAATTTTGGAGCTTTTGTTGAAATTCTTCCTGGGAAAGAAGGACTTGTGCATATTTCAAAACTTTCAAATAAAAGAGTTAAAAAAGTTGAAGATGTAGTTAGTGTAGGTGAAGAAATAATTGTTAAGGTTGATGAGATAGATAAACAAGGTAGAATAAATTTAATTAAAACTATTTAGCTACAAAGGTACTTAATTTATGAATTCTAAAGGAAATATGTTAGATGAAAAAGTAAAATCTCTATATAAAGTAATGAAGGAAGAGAAAGTTGAAGAAATCAAAATTAGTTCTAAAAATATGAAGTTGCATATTAGAAGGAAAAGTTATTCTAAACATCAAACACAAAAAAATTCTGTACCTACTAATATAATACAACAAGACGAAGATGCTGTTTCTTCAAGAGAAATAAGTTTTGATAATAACAACACTATAAAGTCACCTATAACTGGTGTTTTTTATAGGTCATCTTCTCCTACATCTGCTATGTTTGTAAAAGAAGGAGATGTTGTAAATGTTGGTAGTACTTTGTGCATAATTGAAGCTATGAAAGTTATGAATGAAATAAAAGCTACAGATAAAGTAAAAATTATAAAAATTTTAATAGAAAATGGTCAATCAGTAAATAGTCAACAAGATTTGTTTATTGTAGAAAAAATATGATTTTTGAAGGGCAAGCAAATAAATAATCTTAATATAATGACCTTTTAGTAGAGAAGATATAATTTGAGGGTTAGTGAGTTCTCATGCAAGATAGAATTGGAATGGTAGCAGGACAAATATGGCATTTTTTAAATGAAAAAGGAGAATCTACTCCTATAAAAATTAGAGCACATTTAGGGCTTTCTAATACTATGCTTTATTTGGCACTAGGATGGCTTTCTAGAGAAGGTAAAGTAAAAATAGTTCCTTTTGAATATACATATAAAATTTCTTTGGTTAATTAGTTTTTATTTATTAGTTGTTTCTACTTTTAATTGTACATTTTATTTAAAAAAAGTTTTAATGCCTGTGATGATACATTTGAATATTTCTCAAACTCGTTGTGACTTTTTGATAAGTTACCGTCTGCTAAATCTGAAATTGCCCTTATAACAATAAACGGAATTTTATTTCTCGTAGCAACTTGAGCTATTGCACATCCTTCCATTTCAACAGCTAATGCTCCAAAATAGTTATTTATTTCTTCTTTTATTTTTTTATTAGATATAAATTGATCCCCTGATGCAATTATTCCTTGATGAATTTTATTTTTAGATATACTTTTTTCTAATAAATTTTGGAATTTTTCTACTAAATTTTTATCACAATAATATTTTGTTGGCTTATCTTTTTCTTTTCCTATACACATATACCCTTTAGCATACCCTAAAGGACTAACATCAAAATCATGTTGAACTAAGTATGTTCCTATAACAATATCTCCTACATCAAGGCAACTATCTATTCCTCCAGCAACACCCACATTTATAATAATATTTGGCTTAAAAGAGTCAATAATATACTGTGTATTTAATGCAGCATTTACTTTTCCTATACCACTTTTTGATAATATAATAAAATTATCTTTTATTCTTCCAGTAAATATGTATAAATCTGCATAAACGACTTCTTTTAAATCTATTAATTCTTGCTTTACAGAAATAATTTCACATTCCATAGCACCAATTATTGCTATTTTGGTAGCTGTCATTATATTCCTCCAAATTATTTTAAATTTATATAAAATTTAGTTAAAACCTCAATTGCATTCTACTAAATTTTTCTATCTTTTTCTATTTTATGTATTATTATTTCTTTAAAAATGTTATAATTACTGATGTAATATTAGTATATGGGGAAACAAAAATGAATTTTCAAGAAATTATTATGAAATTACATAAGTATTGGGCAAAAGAAGGATGTTTAATTTGGCAACCTTACGATTTAGAAAAAGGTGCAGGAACATTTAATCCTGCAACATTTTTAAGAACACTTGGGCCAAAACCTTGGAAAGTTGCTTATGTAGAACCGTCTAGAAGGCCTACCGATGGCAGATACGGCGAAAATCCAAACAGATTACAGCATTATTATCAGTTTCAAGTTATATTGAAACCTGCACCGCAAGATGTTCAACAACTTTATTTAAACAGTTTAAAAGCTATAGGTTTAAATCCAAAGGAACATGATATAAGATTTGTAGAAGACGATTGGGAATCCCCTACACTTGGTGCATGGGGGCTTGGTTGGGAAGTTTGGATTGACGGCATGGAAGCCACACAATTTACATATTTTCAGCAGGTAGGGGGAATAGAATTAAACCCTATTTCAGCAGAAATTACTTATGGGCTAGAAAGACTTGCAATGTATTCACAGAAAAAAGATTCTGTTTATGATTTAATGTGGACAGATGATGTAACTTATGGAGATGTCCATTTGGAAGATGAAAAGCAATGGTCAAAATATAATTTTGAAATTGCCAATACACAGATGTTGTTGAAACATTTTAATGATTGGGAACAAGAAGCTAAAAAACTTGTAGAGCAAAATCTTGTTTTACCAGCTTATGATGCGGTTATGAAATGTTCACACTTGTTTAACTTGCTTGATGCAAGAAGTGCAATATCAGTTTCACAAAGAGTTAGTTATGTTTTAAGAGTAAGAACCCTTGCTAAACTTGTTGCCGAAGGTTATATAAAACAATTTTAGTATATAGGAAAAAATTAGTATAAGTTTAATAATAATAGCATTATTCCTTAGTGTTGGAGTGTATACTATCACATTAGCACAACATCAAGATATGTAAAATAATCAAGAACAAATGAAATAAGATTTTGATGAAACAAGTAAAACTTTAAATATTATAAACGACAAAAATCACAGATAAAACGACTGATGGAAAAAGATATCGCAAAAAAAAGTTAAGAACACAAATAAAAGAAAAAATGGAAGCAATAGATAATGAACTTGTAAAAGAAAAGTATAATGTTTCTGTAATAGAAAATTTAGCAAAAGAAATAGGACAAATAAACTTGAAGATTTTAAGAATAAAAATAGATTGAAAGATTAAAATGAGAAATATTTTGACTTTAAAACAATATCTTAAAAAGGAACAACAGGGAAAACAATATTTTAGAGAGTTTTTTAAATATAATAGATTAAATAATTATAAAGGTTAAAGTGTTTGTTATAGCAAGACAATATAGTAAACAAAATAGAATTCGTGTGTTTGTAAAATTCAAATATTTTGTATGGCTTATGGATAAAAAATTTAATACTTATATTTTTATGTAGGGGGTTTATATATTATTCAACTTCTGGTTTAATTCTGTAATTTTATTTTTAGTTGCTTTTTTACCTTCATAAACCATTAAATCAAATTTATTAAATTCTGTCCAAGATGTTTGTTTAACATTCGGGTTTATTAACATATCAACATCTTTTGTTAGTTCTTTATAAAGTAAATGATTAGAAATAGAATTGCATCTATTTATAATACTTTTTGAGTTGGTAGGAATAGCTTCTAATATTTTTAATTCACCTATCACATATGAAGCTATAACAAAGTCAGGTTTAAATATTTTTGTTGCCGTTACAGGTGTAACATTTACAAAAGCACCATCAGTGTAGTAGATATTATCTATATTTACAGGAGGAAATATTCCAGGCAAAGATGCTGAAGCTAAAACTCTTGTTCTTATAGTACCTTTTGTAAAAACTTTTTCTGTTCCGTTTGTAATATTCGTTGCTACACAAGCAAAAGGAATTTTTGTATCTTCTATATTTATGTTTGGTAGTATAGTATCTATCATTTCTTCAAACATTGAATTAGATATAAAAGAATTATCTTCTTGAGAGCCATATTTTACAGCTTCTTTTGCCCTTCTTATAAAATTTCTTGTAGAAGAAACTTTGCTATCATCTTGCATTTTTTTAATATTCATTTTAGAAAACATTACATTAAAAATATAATCTTTTAAAATTTTTTCTACATTTTTGCAAGATGTGTTTATTGCATATAATGCTCCAATGATTGCACCCATAGAAGTTCCTGTAATACAATCTATTTTTATATTGTTTTTTTCTAAAATTTCTAAAACTCCAATATGAGCTAATGCTCTTGCCCCACCACCACTCAATGCTAATGCTATTTTCATAATAAATCCTTTTACTTATTTTTGTCCTAATTGCCCGCAAGCCGCACCAATATCAAGCCCTTTTGGCTCTCTAATGTTTACTGTTATACCGTTTAATTTCAATATTTTTTTAAAATTTAAAATTGATACTTGTAGGGGACTTTTATAATCAAAACTATTTGTTTCGTTGTAAGGTATTAAATTTACTTGAACATTAGGATTTACAATATTACTTGCTTTCATAAGTCTTGCAAGTCTATGAGCATCACTAGAAGTATCGTTAAAATCTTTTAACAAAATGTATTCTATTGTAACTCTAGATTTTGTTTTCTTTAAATAATATCTACATGTATTTAACAAATCTGTTATTTTTGTATCAAAATTGTTTGAAATAATTTTTTTTCTTTGTTTATCATCTGTTGCATGCAAAGAAAGTGCAAATCTTACTCCATACATTTCATTAGCAAGATTTTTTATTTGAGGAATTATCCCCATAGATGAAACTGTAATATGCCTTTTCCCAATATTCATTTCGTTTTTTGATATAAGTGTTTTTATTACTGATGTTAAATTTTTATAATTAAGCATAGGTTCACCCATACCCATAAACAATACACCACAAACTCTTTCTTTTATATCGTTTTCTATATATAAAATTTCTTCTAATATTTCACCTCTGGATAAGTTTCTCATAAATTTTGCTTTGCCGGATAAACAAAACTTACAAGAAATAGGGCAACCAACCTGTGTAGAAATACATACTGTTTTTTTGCCTTCAGTATTAAGGCAAACAGCATAAATATATTTATTGTCATAAGTTTTAAATGTGTATTTTATAGTTCCATCAAGTATAGATTCTTCTTTAATTACATCTGTAAAACTTCTTAAAATAAAAGAAGATTCTAGGTTTCCTCTAATATCTTTTGAAATATTAGAAAAAAGTTTAAAATCTAAAATTTTTTTTACATAAATCCATTGAATAATTTGAGATACTCTATAATTTTCTTTTACAAAAGGTTTTAGTATTGAATATAATTTATCAGTTTCAATATCTAAAATAAAAGTTTTTTTTGTTTTTGCCATTAATATATTACCTTTGGGATATTGTATTGTTGTGTATTAACGAGTTTAGCCATCTCTTCAAGTTTTTTTATTCTATCTTGAATTGGAGGATGAGTAGAAAACATATTTTCTAAACCGCCACTTTTAAGAGGATTAACTATAAACATATGTGCTGTTTGAGGATTAACATCATTTTTTGTTCTTAAATTTCCTTCGCTTAATTTTCTAAGTGCAGAAGCTAAAGCTAAAGGATCATTTGAAATTTTTGCACCGTCTGCATCTGCAATATATTCTCTTGACCTTGAAATTGCCATTTGAATTAACATTGCTGCAATAGGAGCAAATATCATAAGTAATAATGCAATTATTGCATTGTTGTTTCTGTTTCTATTTCCACCAAACCAAAAACCAAATCTTACAAGTACCATTATAGCCCCAGCTAAAACTGCTGCTATACAACTTATAAGAATATCTCTATTTTTTATGTGCGACATTTCATGGGAAATTACCCCCCTTAACTCGTTGTCATTTAATAGTTGAACAAGCCCTTCAGTAATTGCAACTACTGCATGCTGGGGATCTCTACCTGTAGCAAAGGCATTTGGCATAGAACTTTTTATATAATAAATTTTTGGTGTAGGTATTTGTGCTCTTGCAGCAAGGCTTGATACCATTTCATATAATTTAGGTTCTTTTTCAGGAAGTATAGGCATTGCTTGATACATTGAAAGTACAATTTTATCACTAAACCAGTATGAAAAAAAATTTGCAGCAATAGCAAAAATAAAAGCATAAGTCATTCCAACTTGCCCACCAATAAGTTCACCTATTATTAAAAAAAATATTGTCATTAACAACAATAAAAGAAATGTTTTTATTGAATTTGAGTTCATATACAATACCTCCTACTGATACAAACATAGTAATTATACTAAAAATTTTATGAATAGTGCATAGAATAGCTTTAATATATTATGAATTATAAATTAGTTTCTATTATTTTTATTTCCTCTTCGGTGAGATTGTAGAGTTTATAAACAATATTATCTATTTTATCATCAATAGAGTTTGCTATTTTTTGAAGGTTTTCAACAACAGCTTGTGAATTTTCTTTATATTTTTCAGTAGTATGAATTTTTTCTTTTTTGTCATGTACAAATGTTTCTATCGGGCATCTATATACTAATATTTTTTCCTTTGTAGTCATTTCTTCTTTGTACTTTAAATTTTTAATTTTTTAATCAAATTTTGCTACAATCTGCAAATATCCTAAAATTATTGAAATATAATGATAAAAATTGATTTAACTATTGATAATAAAATCGTTAAAGATGTTTATGTTGCTAAAACCTTTTATGAAAGATTTAAAGGATTGATGTTTGTTTCAAAACAAAATTCTTTTAATTTATTAATTGAAAATTGCAACTCTGTTCATACTTGTTTTATGAATTTTAATATTGATATTTATTGTTTAGATAAAAGCTATAAAATAGTGAAAGTTTATAACAATGTAAAACCTTTTAGGTTCATTTTACCTATAAAAAAAGTTTGTAATATTTTAGAAATTCCAACTACAAATAAAAATTCTACTATTTAGATAATATTTTGTATAATAACTTTTGTATAATAACTGGCAAGGTAAGATTTTTCAAAAAGTAGAAATAGTGTATGTTTTATAGTTTGAATAGAGTGCATAGTATAAAGGTTATATATAAATAAAATTAGGGGAAAAAAATGAAAGTTTTAGTAGTAAATTGTGGTTCATCGTCAGTAAAATATTCTTTGTTTGATATGCAAACTGAAACAAAAATTGCCTGGGGGCTTGTAGAATGTATTGGTCTTGAAGAATCTTTTTATAAAAGGCAAACAGTAGCAGCACCTCAAGTAAAATCTGCTTGTAAAGTTGCAAACCATTTTGAAGCAGTTCAAATGATAATAACAGATTTATTAGACTCAAAAACTGGTAGTATAAAAGATATAAAAGAAATAGCAGTTGTTGGTCATAGAGTAGTTCACGGTGGATACAAATTTTCTAAACCTGTATTAGTTAGCGAACAGGTAAAAAAAGATTTAAAAGAATGTTATTCTATAGCTCCATTACATACACCACATCACTATGCAGGAATAGAAGCCATAGAAAAAATGTTGCCGGGTGTTCCGTCAGTATTAGTTTTTGATACAGCTTTTCACCAAACAATGCCGGATTATGCTTTTAGATATGCAATTCCAGAAGAATATTATGAACAAGATCATGTAAGAAAGTATGGTATGCACGGCACATCACATAAATATGTTACACAAGTAGCAGCAAAAATGTTAAACAAAGATAAAAATGAAGTTAATTTAATAACTTGTCATTTAGGTAATGGAAGTTCTATTACAGCAATAAAAAATGGTAAAGTTATAGATACATCAATGGGTTTTACTCCTTTGGCTGGGCTTGTTATGGGAACAAGATGTGGTGATATAGACCCTGCAGTTATAGTTCATATATTATCAAAATATCCTAAAATGACATCGGATGAATTAAACAATCTTCTAAATAAGCAAAGTGGTGTTGCTGCTGTTTCAGGTATTAAAGGTGGCGATATGAGAGAAATTGAAGATGCTATGCTTAAAGGAGATAAAAAAGCAGAACTTGCATTCAATATGTTGTGTTATAGTGCAAAAAAATATTTGTGTGCATATTATGGAATATTAAATGGAATTGATGGAATAGTATTTACAGCAGGCATAGGGGAAAATTCCCCACTTACAAGGGAAAAAATTTGTGAAGGATTAGATAATTTAGGAATAAAAATAGATAAATCTTTAAATGAGCCAAGAAGTAGCAAAGAAAGATTTATTTCTTCAAGCAATTCAAAAATAAAAGTTATGGTTATACCTACAAATGAAGAGTTGATGATTGCTAGGGAATCTATTGATGTTTTAAATGAAAATAAGTAAAACAAGAAATAACAACAAAATACAGAAGTATAGATGTATAGAAATATGTAAGATTGAAAAATTGTAATGGTAATTTATAAATTTATATTGTAGGATGTATAATTAAATTTTAGTTGAAAATTGATATAGCTTAAGAGAATGAAGTTTTTTTGTGTTGTACTGTCATTTTGCGGAGCTCTAATCTAATTTAAAAGTTAAAAAAATTTAAAATTGTTGATTTAGTTTAGTTGGAACCATTAAATAAAAAAAATACATAAAATAAAAATTTTTAGAGTGGGGCTATAGCTCAGCTGGGAGAGTGCTTGCATGGCATGCAAGAGGTCAGGGGTTCAATCCCCCTTAGCTCCACTTCAGATATTTTAGTTTCTTTATCTCTTACTAATTACCATTTACCATAAGTTGTTTTATTTTTATAAAAATATGGTATATTTTTGCCATTTATTGTTAGCAAGATATTTAAAAAAAAAATTTTTTTTAATATAATAACAAGGTTGATAGGTAAAAGATAACATTACGAAGGAGCTAATATGAAATACAGTATCTGTAAAGGTGTACTTTGGCAAGAGACAGATGGAGAAGTAGTTATTGTCGCTCCAAAGCAGGATCCTGCATATTTAAATGAATCTGGTAGTATTATATGGAAACTTATTGATAAAGGTTATAATGAAACAAAAATTGTAACTGAATTGTCTAAAGAATATAGTGAAGATGAGACAATTATAAAAAGAGATGTCAATGATATAATAAAAGATTTATTGAAAAATGGATATATAAAGGAAGATAATTAAGGGGGCTTTGTAAGTGAATTTTTATAAACTTTTGATTTTATTTGTCAGTAGTTTAATAATTGTTAGTGGTTGTAAAGAAAAAGGTGATATTATAGCAAAAGTTGGTAAAGATGCAATAACAACAGATGTTGTTTATGAAAAGTTAAAGTCTGCACCACATGTATATCAGACTTATATAAATAGTGAGTCCGGTAAAAAACAATTTATTGATTTGCTAATTAGAGAACAATTGATATTACAATCAGCAAAACAAGTAGCTATAAATAAAAGAGAAGAATATAAAAAATCATTGAATGATTTTAAACAAGAGCAAAAAAGGCAGTTAAAAGATTATGAAGAAAGTTTAATGATAGAGATGTATCTTAAAGAAGTTCAGGAGAATTTTATTTTTGCAAAAGAAGAAGAAATAGATGAGTATTATAATGAGCACAAACAAGAGTTTGATAGTCCAATAGCAGTTACCGCAAAGCATATTTTAGTTTCTACAAAGGAAGAAGCTGAAGTTGCACTTAATAGAATTAAAAAAGGTGAGAAGTTTGAAAAAGTTGTACAAGAAATGTCTACAGATACAGTTTCTGCTAAACAAGGTGGATTAATTGGTCCTTTTAGAAAAGGGGAACTTGTAAAAGAATTTGAAGATGTTGTTTTTAATTTAAAAAAAGGTGAAGTATCTGATATTGTGGAAACACCTTTTGGGTTTCATATAATAACTAAAGTATCTGAAGAAAAACTACAACCTATTTCAAAAGATATAGCAAAAGTAGAAATTAAGTCTATTGTAGAAAGAAATAAATTTGAAAAATGGTTTGAGGATACAAAAAATAAAATAGATGTATCTATTGATTATTCAAAATTAGATAAAATAAAATCAACGGGCGATATTGCTGATACAGATACAGTTAATAATGCTCAATAAGAAAATATAGAATTAGATGATTTTCAAACTGATATAAACAATACATAATATGGGGGAATATAAATTGAAAAAGTTTTTAACTTTAGTATGTATACTTTGTCTAGTAAATGGAATTATTTTTGCAGAAAAAGTTATTGATAAAACATTGGCAATAGTTAATGGAGAGCCACTGATGAGTTCAGAGTTTGATAAAATATTAACTCCAATGTTAGAACAGTATAGAGCAATGACACCATTAACAGATCAAACTGATATGAAAATTAATGAATTAAAAAATCAAATTTTAGAACAAAAAATTGATCAAATGATTTTGCTTCAGGAGACAAAAAAACAAAAAATAAGAGTTGAAAAAAGGGAACTAGATGAAGCTATGAATCAAATAAAAAAAAGATTTCCTAGCAACGAAACTTTTCAAGCAGAATTAAAAAAAGAAGGTTTATCTCTTGTTCAATTTGAAAAAAGGATAGAAGAACAGTTGATGGTTAGCAAACTTATTGAAAAAGAAATGAAAAATAAAGTTAAGCAGCCAAGTGAAGCAGATATTAAAAAGTTTTATGATAATGTTATAGCAAAAATGAGGGGTAAAGATGTTGGATTATCAAAAGAAGAAGATGAAGTTGTTGATGGTGTAGCAAAGTTATTAAAGAGAATGTCTTCCGAACAAGTAAGGATTAGCCAGATTTATATTAAGTGTGATAAGAATGCTACCCAACAAGATAGAAAAGCTGCTTTAGGTAGAGTAGAAAGTGTAAAAAAGGAATTAGCATCAGGTAAAAGTTTTGAAACAATATCAGAAAGATATTCTGAGGATTCTATTCTTAAACAAAGAAAAGGTGATATGGGTTTTGTTATAAAAGGAGATTTAGATAAAAGATTGGAAGATAAAGCTTTCAGTATGATTGTTGGGCAATATACGAAAGAACCAATACAAACAGATTCAGGATATCATTTCTTAAGGGTGAAAGAAAGTAAAGCAAGTTCTTCGTTTACTTTTGAAGATGTTAAAAACGATTTAGCAGAAGTTTTGTATAGACAAAATGGTAAGAAACTTTATGACAAATGGATTTCTGATTTAAAAGCTAAGTCAAGTATAAAAGTTAATCAAGTTTGGTAGCAGATATAATTAATGTCAAAACCAAAAGTAGCAATAACAATAGGTGATCCAGCTGGTATAGGACCAGAGATAGTTTATAGGGCTACAAACTCTTTGAGAGTTCAAAGAGTTTGTAGCCCTGTTGTTGTTGGTGATAAAAATGTAATTTCTAAATATTTTGGTATATATAAAAAATCTAATAAAATAGAATTTGTTTTTTCATCTAACTATAATAAAAAAATACAAATTGGCAAATCTTCAAAAATATCTGGATTAATAGCTTGTGATGCAATTAGACAAGCGGTAAAAATGTGTATGTTAAAACATACCAAGTCTATGGTTACAGCACCTGTTTCAAAAGAATCGTTTAAACTTGCAGAGCTAAATTATTCTGGACATACAGAGTTTTTGGGCAAACTTACCAAAACTAAAAACTATTGTATGATGATGATATGTGATAATATAAATTCTGTTATGATAACAAGACATTTACCTATCTCAAAAATTTCATCAATGCTTACTAAAAGAGATATTGTATCAACAACAAAACTTTCAGCAAATTTTATAAAAAAAATATTAAACAAAGATCCTAAGATTATAATGTGTGCATTAAATCCACATGCAGGGGATAATGGTATTTTAGGTAATGATGAAAAGAAAACAATAATACCGGCAATAAAAAAACTAAAAGAAAAAAACTATAATATTATTGGTTTATATCCTATAGATGTAGCTTGGCAAAAATTTTTACAAAACAAATATGATTTAATTGTTGCAATGTATCATGACCAAATAATGTTGCCACTAAAGATATTAAATCCTAAAAAAATTGTAAATGTAACAGTAGGCCTTCCCTTTATAAGAACATCTCCAGGTCATGGGACTGCATTTGATATAGCAGGTAAAAATATTGCTGACTTTTCTTCTATGGAAGAGGCAATAATTTATGCATCAAAATAATTTATTAAATTTATTCAATGAGCATAGAATCACCATAAGAAAAGAATCTATATTTTCTTTCTATGGCCTGCTTGTATGCCGATAAAATAAATTCTCTTCCAGCAAAAGCACTTGCCATCATTAACGGAGTTGAACATGGTAAATGTAAATTTGTAAACATTGCTTTTACTATTTTAAATTTATATCCAGGGTATATAAATATTTCAGTTTGTCCACTACAACTATTAATACTAACTAATTTATTTGAAAAATCATATTTTCCAGTTAAATTTGCTATAGTTTCTAAACTTCTTACAGATGTTGTGCCTACAGCAATAATTCTTTTATTATTTTTCAATGCACTATTTATTTTGTTAGCATTTTCTTCATCTAACATATATCTTTCTGGTAACATTTTATGTCGTTGTATATCGTTAAATAAGATTGGTTTAAAAGTACCCCACCCTACATGCAAAACTATATGAACAATTTCTACTTTTTTTTCTTTTAATTTTTCTAAAATTTCATTAGTAAAATGCAACCCAGCAGTTGGTGCAGCAATAGCTCCACTTATATTTGCATAAACTGTTTGATATCTTACTCTATCAGTTTGTGCATACTTTTGTGCAAGTCCATCTTTTCTTTTTATATATGGTGGCAAAGGCATAAATCCATATTTTTCTAATAATCTTTGGATATTAGGCTTATTAAATTCAACAACTTTGTTTCCTTGTTCGTCAATCCCAACATAACTACATTCATAATCATCATTAAAATAAATTTTATGGTATAACTTTATATTTGGTTTTATCAATACTTGATATTTTGTCCCTTGTTGAGTAGGGTTCAAAAATAAAAGTTCTACTTTTCCACCAGTAGATTTTTTCCCATACAATCTCGCTGGAACAACTTTGGTTGTATTTATAACCAAACAATCATTTTCGTTTAATATATTTACAATATCAAAGAAATTTTTATGTTGTATACTTTGATTTTTTCTATGTAAGATTATCAATTTTGAATTACTTCTTTTTTCTATTGGAACTTGTGCAATTAACTCTTGAGGTATTTCATAATTATAATTTGATAATTCTAAATCTTTATTTATTAACATAATTTATTTTCTTTATATTTGTTTTTGGATAATAAAATTCTAATATTTTTTTGTAAGATATTTTTTGCTCTCCCATTACTTTCGCACCCCACTGGCATAATCCAACTTTATGTCCCCACCCTTTTCCTTCAAATATAAATTTTTTGTTTTTATTTTTTATATTAAATATTGCTGTGCTTTTTATTTTAAAAGAATCTATTGCTAATCTAAAAGTATAAGAATTTATTTTTAGTTTACCTTTAGAATGTTTTATTATAATTTTTTCTGTAGCCTCTCCAGGAGTTTTTCCAGAAGTTGAAATTTTTTTTATTTTTCCAACTTTATGTCCTGCTTTTATAAGTTTTTCTCTTATAAAATTTTCTTCTAATGTTATTGTCCATTTTTGGTGAGGACTTTTTTTACAATAAGGATCTTTTCTTCCTTTTAAATAAGGGGGAGTATCTATTTTACACTGCCAAACATATTTTGGATTTTCAGTATGCCCTCCACAACTGGCATGAAAAAATGTTTGAGCAATATCATCTTTATAAAAAAGAACTTGAGCACATGTATCGTATATTGCTTTATTACAACTTATTGCTTCACAAGATGCTCCGCCATAGACCTGACAACAAATACTAGAACAAACATCAAAATTTTCTTTTGAATGTTTGCCAATATTTTTTAAAGCATAAGTTCTACTAATTACAGCTTGGGCTTTCAATGTTTCCTGATTCCACGAAGAATTTACTTCTTTAGGTAAAACTCCTTTCAAATAATCTTCTATCTTTAATTTGTTTATTATGTTATTTCCTTTTGAAGAAGAACTTATTATAATATTTCCTCTATAAATTTTATTATTAACTAAAAAACATTTTGTTGAAATAAATTCTATAGGTAAACTATAACTATTATTAAATATTATTGCTTTATTATTTTTTAATTCAATTTTAATTTTGCCTTCAGATAAAGAATATTTTTTATTATTGTAAATAAAACAATATTTGTCATCACTAGCGATGGTTATTTGTTTTTGGTTGGATAGTATTTCAACTTTAATATATTCTTGTGTTGAAAAATTTGCATAAGAAATACAATTAAAAAATAAAATATAAGAAAAAAACAATAAAATAAATTTTAAAAAAGCCATGTGTACAATTTTATTTAAAAAAAATTAGTTATATAACAGTAAAATAATTTTCGTAAACAATAATGTAGTATATAAATATACTTATAAGTGAGGTTGTACTTTTTTTAATTCTTCAACAATTGTTGAAACAATATTTTCAATTTTTATTAATTTTACTAAAGACCGGTCATCTTTTCTTTCTTTAAATTCTACGACATCATCTACAAGAGTTTTTTTACTAATAGTAATTCTAAAAGGGATACCAATTAAATCTGCATCTTTGAACTTTATTCCAACTCGGTCATCTCTATCATCAAGCAAAACATCTATTCTTAAATCTTTAAGCTGTTTGTAAATCTTTTCTGCAACATATTTTGTTTTTTTATCTTTAAAATCTACAGGAATTATTGAAACTTTAAATGGGGCAATGGCTACAGGCCAAATTATACCATTTTCATCATAAGATTGTTCTATTGTTGCAGCAAGTATTCTTGTAACTCCTATACCATAACAACCCATAACCATAAAATTTTCTTTTCCACTAGCATCTAAAAAAGTTGCTTTCATAGATTTAGAATATTTTGTTCCTAACTTAAATACATGTCCTATTTCTATACCTCTGGAAAATTGTAATTTTTCTTTTTTACATCTTGGACAAATATCGCCATGAATAACTTTTCTTAAATCTGCTATCACATTTGCTATATAATCTTTATTATAATTTACATTTTTTATATGAGCATCTGTTTTATTTGCACCAACAATGCCATTAACAACATTTATTACTGAATAATCAGCATATATTTTTACTTGTTTTCTTAGATTGATTGGTCCGGCAAACCCTACTTTTGCACCGGTTACTTCTTCTACAATTTCTTGACTAGCAAGTTCAAGTTCTTCGCAACCTATTAAAGACTGTAGTTTTATTTCGTTTATTTCAAAGTCTCCTCTAACTAATACAGCTATAGGTTTTTTGTCTGCAATATAAATTATTGTTTTTATAAATTTTTGTACTGAAGAGTTTAAGAATTTTGAAACATCTTCTATAGTTCCAACATTTGGAGTATCTATAACTTGCATATCTTGTTTTATCTCGTTAGATTTTTCATATACCATATCCAAACATTCTGCCTTTTCTGAATTTGCTCCGTAACCACAATTACACCATGCTATTTCTTCTTCACCAGTATCAGCAAGGACCATAAACTCATGAGAAAATTTTCCACCTATAGCACCCGATGCAGCTTCAACAACTCTATATTTAAATCCGCATCTTTTACAAATTCTTTCATAAGCTTCATAAACTTTTTTGTAATATATTTCTAAATCAGCTTCACTCGTATGAAAAGAATAGGCATCTTTCATCAAGAATTCTCTTGCTCTCATAACACCGAATCTTGGCCTTATTTCATCTCTAAATTTTATACCGAACTGATAAAGCATTATAGGTAATTGTTTATATGATTTTATAAAACTTCTTGTTAAATCCGTTATTGCTTCTTCTGCTGTAGGAGCAAGGCAGAACTCTGCATTTTTTCTATCTTTTAATCTAAAAAGTTCTTTACCATAAACATTCCATCTACCTGTTTCTATCCATAATTCTTTAGGTAGTATCAATGGTAACTTAACTTCCTGTCCATCTATAGAGTTCATCTCTTCTCTTATTACATCTATTACATTCATTAATGTTTTAAGACCTAATGGCAAAATTTCAAAAAGTCCGCTACTTAATTTCCTTATCATCCCTGCACGAACCATATATTTTGCTGAGATATTATCTAAATCTGATGGGGTTTCTTTTAATGTTGGAATAAAAGCTTTTGAAAAATACATTTTTTTGCTCCAGTTATTCAACTTTGTTCTTGTTGTATTCTATCATTTTTTATTTAAAAATTAAATTATATAACACCAGTAGAATTTATTAATAAAATTTGATAAACTAATTTTGCTAAAAAGTCCAATATGTTATGAATAACTACAATTTCTTGTTTTTTTAATATGTTTTTATTTTTTATATATAATATCGTTCATCATAAAAAAAATGGAATAAAAAAACAAATAAAACATTAAAAAAACTAACAGAAAAAGAAAAAATGCTTAATGGTTATCCTTGTGATGCAAGTGATGAACAACTAAGAAATAAGAAAACTTTTATGTTTCTGCAAATTTATTAGTAGTGGGAAATCCAGCAAAAATTTTAAAGAAAATAAAAATGAAATAAGGATAAACTGATGTCAAATATGGAAATAGTTATAGTAGGTGGAGGAGCATGTGGAGCAAGTTGTGCAACAAGACTAAGAAGATTAAACGAAAGAGCTAAAATTACTATTTTAGAAAAAACAAATGAAATATCAATAGCTAATTGTGGATTGCCATATTATATTTCTGATGTTATAAATCAAAGAGAAAAAATTTTAGTTTCTACTCCACAAAAATTTAAATCTTTATTTAATATAGATGTTTGTTTAAATACCGAAGTAGTTGAAATTAATTCAGAAAAAAAATTTGTTGTTACAAATAATGGTGCAAAGCTAAACTATGATAAACTTGTTTTAGCACAAGGAGCAAGTCCTATAGTTCCAGAATTTAAAGGAATGAATAAAGAAAAAATTTTTTCAGTAAGAACATTAAATGATGCAGATAAAATAAAGGAATATATTAAAGAACATAATTCGAAAAATGTTGTAGTTGTTGGTGGTGGCTTTATAGGTGTTGAAGTGGCTGAAAACTTTTGCCATTTAGGTTTAAATACAACATTGGTTGAATTGTCTAACCAAATTTTAGCCCCTGTAGATGAAGAAGTTGCCATAATAGCACAAAATGAAATGAAAGAAAATGGTGTTAACTTAATATTATCAGATGGGGTAGATAGTTTTGAAGATAATAAAATAATTTTAAGGTCTGGAAAAAAAATAGATTTTGATATAGTTGTAATGGCAATAGGTGTAAAACCTGAAATAGCATTGGCACAAAAAGCAGGACTTAAAGTAAATAAAGGTATTATAGTCAACGAACTTTTACAAACTTCAAACGAAAATATATATGCTGGTGGCGACAATGTTGAAATAAAAGATTTTGTTTCAAAAACAAATACAATTGTTCCTCTTGCAGGTCCTGCAAACAGACAAGGAAGAATTATTGCAAATAATATATGTTCAATAAAGGCATCTTATAAGAATAGTCAGGGAACATCTGTTGTTAAAGTATTTAATCTTACAGTTGCAAGTTGCGGTAATAATGAAAAACAATTAAAACTAAAAAATATTCCTTATTTAAAAACATTTGTTTATTTGAGATCTCATGCAGGATATTATCCAGATTCTGATTTAGTATTATTCAAATTGTTATTTAATAACAAAGGGCAAATTTTAGGAGTTCAAGGTATTGGAGCCAATGGAGTAGAAAAAAGAATAGATGTTATTGCAACAATTATGAGAAATAACGGTACTATTCAAGAAATGATTGATAGCGAACTTTGTTATGCTCCACCGTACTCTTCGGCAAAAGATCCAGTAAATATTTTAGGTATGGCAGCAGATAATATTTTAAATGGTTTTGTAAAACCTGCATTTTTTGAAGATTTGAAAGACTCTTTTCTTATAGATGTTCGTCCTGAAATTTCTTACAAAACAAATACTATAAAAGGAGCAATAAATATTCCTGCTACACAATTAAGAGATAGATTAAACGAAATTCCTAAAGATAAAAAAGTTGTTTTGTTTTGTGTGACAGGTTATACAAGTTATGTTGCAAGCAGAATTTTACTTCAAAATGGGTTTAATAATGTTTATTCTTTGGTTGGTGGCTTTGAATTTTACAGAGATTTCACAAGAAAAGTTGATATTGTAAAAAATAATTCAATATCACAAAATTGTACGGAACAAGATAAAGAGATAATAAAAATAGATGCATCTGGATTACAATGTCCTGGACCTATATTAAAAGTTGCACAAAATCTTAAAACAGCAAAACAAGGAACAACATTTCAAATAATTTCCACTGACAGAGGTTTTAAATCAGATATTGGAGCATGGTGCAAAACTACAGGTAACACCTTGTTAAATTTAGTTCAGCAAGATAAAAAAATTATAGCAACAGTGTGTAAAGGAACAGATAAAATTATGGAAAACAAAGTTATAAGTAAAGGTGACGGGCAAACAATAGTAGTTTTTTCAAACGATTTAGATAAAGCATTAGCTTCTTTTATTATTGCTAACGGGGCAAAAGCTTCTGGTAAAGATGTTGTTATGTTTTTTACTTTTTGGGGATTAAATATATTAAGAAAATCTAATATAAAAGTTAAAAAAGGTTTTATAGATTCAATGTTTGGCTTTATGATGCCAAAAGGAGCAAAAAAACTTACTCTTTCCAAAATGAATTTTTGTGGTCTTGGAACAATGATGATGAAATCTGTTATGAAAAATAAAAATATTTCTACATTAACAGAACTTATTTTACAAGCACAACAAAGCGGTATAAAATTTATTGCATGTAAAATGTCTATGGATGTTATGGGAATAAAAGAAGAAGAACTTATAGATGGTGTTGAAATAGGTGGTGTTGCAAAATATATTGCTGAAAGCAACAATGCAAGTTCAAATCTTTTTATTTAATATGAATTCAATTTTAACAAATGGAAAAAGGAGATATTTAAAGTCAGAGTTTGCTTTTTTATAATTTTTTTATTTCATCTAAAACTTTTTGTGACAGTTTTAAATAATCTTCTTTTGTATAATTTTTTGGTGGATAAATTGGTTTTCCATATTTTATTTCAATTTGTTTAAATTTTGCCATATTATTAGTGTTTACTATTTTTGTTGGAATTATTGGGACCTGGCAATTACATGAAACCATCCCAACACCTGCTCTAGCTTTTCCTAACTCTCCAGTTTTAGATCTTGTTCCTTCTGGAAACATCAACAAAGCTTTTTTGTTTTTTAATAATAAAAAAGCATTTCTAAAAGCAGACATATCTTGTTGACCTCTTTTAACAGGAAAAGCATTTGTTCTTTTTATAAGAAAACCTAATATTGGAATTTCAAACAGTTCTTGTTTTGCCATAAAATATAAGTCTTGATCAATAAAAGATCCAGTTAAAGGAGGATCAAAATAACTCAAATGGTTAGGGGAAATAATTGCTCCGGTATTTAAAGGTATATTTTCTTTACCACTGGATTTACATCTATAAAATAAAATTGCTATCCATTTAGATAAAAATCGTCCTGTGTAATATACCCAACTACTTTTTTCTCTTATTTGCATACACTTTTTAATACCTCATAAAAATTTGAAAAAGATATGTTTACACAATTACTATTTAAAATTTCTGTTTCTCCGTCAGCTATAAGCCCTGCAATGGATAACATCATTGATATTCTGTGGTCGTTAAAACTATCAACTATACAACCTTTTAACTTTGTTGGCCCATTTATAATAAAACCATCTTTTGTTTCAGTAATATGTGCACCTAATTTTTTTAATTGTGTTGCTGTTGAAAATAATCTATTACTTTCTTTAACTTTTAATTCTTGTGCTCCTGAAATTACAGTTTTACCTTCAGCTTGTGTAGCACAGAGTGCAATAATAGGAATTTCATCTATAAGTCTAGGGACAATATCTGAATTAATACTTGTTGCTTTAAGTTTTGAACTTTTTATTTCTATATCACAAACTTCTTCTCCTGATTCAGTTCGTATATTGTCTAATATGATATTTGCACCCATTTTTTTTAAAACTTCTAAAATTCCATCTCTAGTTTTATTTATATTTACATTTAAAATTTTTATATTTGAGTTTGGAACAATTAATCCAGCAACTATAAAAAAGCTTGCTGAAGAAATATCGTTTGGAACATTTATTTCTTGACTATAAAGTTTTTTGCAATGTTTAATGCTAACAGATAAATTATCAACATAGATGTCTGCTCCAAAACTTTTTAACATTCTTTCTGAATGATCTCTTGATTTAAATGGTTCTGTAAATTTTGTGATTTTATCTGCATACATTCCTGCAAACAATAAACAACTTTTTACTTGTGCTGATGCTATTGGACTAGTATAGTCAATTGACTTTAAAGTGCATGTTGAATTTATTGTTATTGGTAAATAATAATTATTGGATACTATATTTGCTCCCATTAAAGACAATGGTTCTATAACTCTTTTCATTGGCCTTTTAGACAAACTTTCATCACCACAAATTGTAGAAGAAAAATTTTGCCCTGCTAGTATGCCAAGTATTAATCTTGTAGTTGTACCTGAATTTCCTGCATAAATTTCTTTTGCTGGTTTCTTTAGCCCTTTAATTCCTACACCATTTATTATTAATGTATCATTTTGTTGTTCTATATTTACTCCCATTTGTTTAAATGCATTTAAAGTCATAAAACAATCTTCAGATTGCAAATAGTTATTGATAACAGATTTTCCACAAGCAATACAAGATAACATTATAGCTCTATGAGTTATTGATTTGTCTGCTGGAACTACGATTGTACCTGAAATTTTTGAAATTTTATTTATTTTCATCATCTATACTTTTATCTAAAAACATCTTTTAGTTTTTGTTTGTCATTTTTTGAAACTATTCTTTTCCATGTTCGGTGACTTTTATATAAAACTTCTTTTAGTTTTTTTTCATCATCAAAACAATTTATAAATTCTTTTATCTGTTTACAAAACTGCATTGATAATAATTTTAAATTATTTTTATTATTTAAAAATATTGGAAGCCACATCTTTAAAGAAGATTTTGCAACTCTTGTTATACTTTCAAAAGAGCCTGCTATTAAATTTTTTATATTTTTATTTTTACTATTTTTTTCTTTAAACATTTTATAAAAGCTAAATGCTATTATATGTGGTAAATGGCTTGTAAAAGCCACTATTTCATCATGCTCTTTTGCCGACATAAATTTAATTTTGCAACCAATATCTTTCCATAACCTAGATATAATTTTTACATTTTTATCATGAATATCAGAAGTAATTACTACTGTTGCATTATTATAAATATCACCACTTGCATATTCTATACCACTTTGTTCTATACCTGCCATAGGATGACATCCTACAAAACAAGGATAATTTTTGTTTTCTTTTTGAATCTTTTTTATTTGTTCGCAAATATTGAATTTTATACTACTTACATCACAAACAATAGTTGTTTTTCTTACATATTTTGCAACTTCTAAATATATACCAACAACGGTATCCGCCGGACTACAAATAAAAACTATATCTGCACAAGAAACCATATTTATATTTGTAGAAAAACTATCTACTGCTTTTTTATCTTTTGCAAGTTTTAGTGTTTTTAAATTTCTGCCTATACCAACAACTTCATATTGCCTTTGCCCCTTTTTCGTAAACTGTTTTAAGGCAATACCAAGCGACCCGCCCATTAAACCAACACCAATAATTGCAACAGTTTTCATTAAATTTCTCTACCCAAAGCTAATGCTATTTTCTTTAAATCTGTTATAAGTTTTTTATACTGTTCTGGTAACAAACTTTGTGCTCCATCAGATAAAGCTTCTTCTGGTCTAGGATGTATTTCTAAAGCTATTGCATCTGCTCCTACAGCTAAACAAGCTTTTGCCATTGTAGGAACATGCTCTCTTATACCTATTCCGTGAGAAGGATCTAAAACTACTGGTAGATGTGTAAGTTTTTTCACCACAGGTATAGCATTTAAATCTAGTGTAAACCTTGTGGCTGTTTCAAATGTCCTTATACCTCTTTCACATAACATCACATTGTAGTTGCCTTGTGCTAAAATATATTCTGCAGACAACAACCATTCTTTTATTGTTGTAGCCATACCTCTTTTTAATAAAACAGGTTTTTTTTGTTTTCCACAGGCTTTTAGTAAATCATAATTTTGAATATTTCTTGCACCTATTTGAACAATATCACAATACTTACTAACTAAAGGAACTTGCTCTACAGCCATAGCTTCACTTATTGTAGGAATTTTATATTTTACTCCAACATCGTGCAAAAATTTTAACCCTTTTTCTCCAAGCCCTTGAAATGTATAAGGAGAAGACCTTGGTTTATATGCTCCACCTCTAAGAATTGTTCCACCACCATCTTTTACAATTTTTGCAATTTCATCTAACACCGACTTGCTTTCAATTGCACATGGACCTGCAATAATGGGAACTTTTTTTCCACCAATTTCTATTCCATAAGGAAGTTTTATTATTGTATCATCATGCTTAAATTCTCTTGATGCAAGTTTATAAGGTTTTTCTATTTCACTTATATGATCAACTTCATCCATAGATTCAAAAGATTCTCTATACTTTTCAGCAAATTCTCCAATCATACCTATAATTGTTATATCAACTCCTCTTGATATATGTGGAATATATCCTAATTTTTTTATTTTTTCTATAACCTTATTTTCTTCTTGTTTTGTAGCTCTTCGTTTCAATGTAATAATCATCTTATGTTTCCCCCTTAACCCTAACTAAAATACTTGCTATTATATAAAATATTTGGCAAGAAATATAGATGTATTTGTTTTTTTATGTTTTTAGTGTCAAAAAATTATACACAATGGTAATATTACCTGATAAAAAACAAACATCTTGTGAGATGTTATCAAATATACACTATAAAAGTTCAAACATGAATTAGACACAAAGAAGTAAAAAACAAAAGAAAGTAGATAAGGATAAAAATAAATCAAAAGTAAAAAAAATAAGACACATACAATAGCAGATACCGTAGTTGATAAAGAAGAATATGGGTAAATAAACAGATATTTTTATAATGTACTAAATAGGATAAGTAATTTTATTTTGGCTATTATTTTAAAGAACAAACAGTAATATTTAATATAATAATATAAAATAATATTTTTTACGAAATGTTTACA
>CAMVLN010000002.1 GCA_947168325.1 uncultured Elusimicrobia bacterium
ATTTAAAATAAAAACAGTTAATCAAATAAACGATTTTGCTATGATAAAAGAAGCAGTTTTTAGAAGGTATTCTGGAATTATAAGACGAAATGAAAAATTTCCGGACTTGATTGTTATTGATGGTGGAAAGGTGCAACTTTCCTATGCACAATTGGCTCTTGATGAAATAGGAATTTATATTCCTATAATTTCACTTGCTAAACAACAGGAAGAAATTTTTATTTGTGGAAAAACAAAATCAATAATATTGCCACGAAATTCATTAGCTTTAAGATTATTGCAATCAATAAGAGACGAAGCTCATAGATTTGCAATTACATTTCATAAACAGTTAAGAGCCAAAGAATTTATTAGATAAGTATAAATTATTTGTTAGATGTTCACAATTACATTAATTGAAATTAATGTAAAATGATTGCTTTTTATACTAAATTATTATATTTTTGTATAATATAACAGTTGTGTATAAAATGGGAATCTTTTATGGCTAAACAATCAAAAAAAGAATTAGAAGAATATAAAGAGAGAAAAAGATTACTAAAATCGTGTATATGTTTTTTTGTTTCTATTTTTATTTTTATTTCATTGCTACAGGTTAGTATTACAGGTATTGTTGGGGCTGGAATAAAAAAAATTTTAGAAGAATGTATAGGAAATTCTTCTTATATTTTATCTATTATAATTTTTTGGTTTGCTATTTTATATTTAATAAAAAATATAAATATTAGAACTAGGCTTGATATAATACTTGCAACTATTTCTTTAGTGTTTAGTTCTATATTTTTATCTCTATTAAATATTTTTTTAAAATTACCAATAAGTGGTGGCTATTTAGGAAATATGCTAGCTCCTTGTTTTTATGAACCAATTGGTATTTTTTCTTTACTTTTGGTTTTTTTTATTTTTATATTTTTCTTTGCACATTTTTTTAGAATTTCTCTTTTTAAAATAACAAAATATTTAATAGCTTCTACTATTAACGACATTAAGCAATGGTATAGCTATCAAAAAGCAAAAAAACAAGAAAAACCAAATATTATAGACAATATTAATAAAGGAAAAGATGGACAAAAAGCACAAACATTTAAGCAAATAGAAAAGCCAAGAATTATAGATAGCAGAAACAACAAAAAAGATGACGATTTTATAAAACAACAAATTAGTGAAACAACTTATCATGAGCATAAAGTTCCAAATATAACAAAGAACACTGTTGAACAAGAAAAAATAGATACAAAAACTTTTAAATATACTTTGCCACCTGTAAAGCTATTAAGAGAAGGTTCTTTAAATACTCAAATAAATGAAAAAGAGTTGCAAAAAAGGGCAGAGGATTTAAGAGAAACACTAAAATCCTTTAAAATAGATGCTATAGTTCAAGATATTATTCCAGGACCTGTTATTACAAGGTATGATATTGTTCTTTCTCCAGGTATAAAAATTCAGTCTGTAATGAATATAATGGACAATATTTCTCTTGCTATGAAAACTTCTGCTATAAGGATAGAACAAATTCCTGAAAAATCAGCAGTTGGTATAGAAATTCCCAATCCAAAACCTTCTTTAGTAAGTTTAAGAGACATTTTAGATACAAAGGGTTTTTACGAGTCAAAATCGTTGTTAACACTTGCTGTTGGAACAAAAACAGATGGAAGTGGATATATATCAAATTTAGCAAAAATGCCACACTTACTTATTGCAGGCTCTACTGGTTCTGGGAAAAGTGTTGGAGTTCACAATATAATTTTATCAATACTTTATAAGGCAAGGCCAGATGAAGTGAAATTTATGTTAATAGATCCTAAAAGAGTGGAAATGACAGCTTATAAAGATATTCCTCACTTATATAATCCTTGTTGTATTGCAGATGATGCAGATGTTATAATAAATCCTAACGAAGCAGCAAATGCTCTTAAAAAACTTGTTGATATTATGGAAAATAGGTATGAAAAATATTCTCAAGAATCAGTAAGAAATATTGAAGAATATAATGCTAAAATGGAACTTGAAAAAAAAGATAAAGATTATTATATAGTTGTTATAATAGACGAGTTGGCAGATTTAATGATGGTTTCAAAAAAAGAAATAGAAACTCCTATAATAAGGATAGCTCAAAAAGCTAGAGCTGTTGGAATACATTTAGTTCTTGCAACTCAAAGGCCAACGGTAAATGTTATTACAGGTTTAATAAAATCCAATATACCTGCTAGATTATCATTTCAAACGGTATCCGCAGTAGATTCTAAAGTTATTCTTGATACTATAGGGGCAGAAAGTTTAATAGGTAAAGGTGATATGTTGTTTTTACCACCTTCTGAACCAAGACCTGTAAGACTTCAAGGAGCTTTTGTCTCTACAAAAGAAATAGAACAGGTGGTAAAATTTATATCTAATCAAAATTTTCCAAAAGTATATGAAGCCCCTATAAACGAAGTTTCTCAGTCTGCAGGATTAGCTCCGGAAGATAAAAATGAAAAAGATTTAGTTCCTGCTTTACGACTTATTATTGAAAGAAGAGAAATTTCACAAGATTTATTAAAAGCAAATTTTGGTGGTTCTGCAAAGGCAACAAATTTGTTAAGTCTTTTAAGAATGAGAAATTTTATATATAAGCCAGAGGGGAAAAATCGTTGGCAAATAAATTATGAATTGATAGAGGATTATTTAAGAATAAATGGATAAAAAATTTTTTAATTTATTATTAACTGTTGTTGTACTTTTTGTTAGTTCAAATGTTTTTTGTAAAGAACAAACAAAATTAGATATTGTTTTAAATAATTTAGAAAAAGAAAATAAAACAATAACAGATTTTCAAACAAATTATTTTCAAACTATAACATATTTATCTACAGATGAACAGTTATATTCAGAAGGTATTTTTAAATATAAAAAACAAAATTATATTTATTTAGAACAAACAAAACCTGCAAATCAATACATCTATATTGATGGTAAAAATATTACAACATATATCCCTGCAAATAGGCAAGCAATAGTAGAAAAATGGAAAGATGTTGTAAATAGCGATGTGATATTAACATCTGTTTTCAGATTCATAAATAATTGGAAAACTTTTAAAAAAGATTTTATTGTAGAACTTAAAGAAGAAACCAAAGTTAATTATTTGTTTTTAATAAAGTCGAAAGATGTAAAAGAAAAATGGGAAATGACAATTAATATAAGCAAAAATACTTTTCAAGTAATAAAAGTTTCTTTTAATAATGGAAATTTTACTGTTAATATTAAGCTTGTAAATTATAGATTAAATAATAATTTTTCAAAAGATATGTTTAAATTTGTAGTTCCAAAAAATATTGAGGTTATATGTTTATAGAGGTATATTATTATGTTAAATAGTCCGGGATCAATTTTACAACAGGTAAGAAATCAATTAGGATACACAATAGATGATGTTCATATTAAAACAAAAATAAAAAAAGAATATATTAAAGGACTTGAAAATGATGATATATCTGCTTTTCCTGCAGAACTTTATTATAAAAATTTTTTAAAATCTTATGCTTTATATTTAAAATTAAACCCTAATGAACTTATACAAATATATGAACAAAATAAAATAGAACATCAAAAAAATTTATTTAGGCAAGATAAAGATATTGAAAAAAATTTTGTTCGTTTTTATAAGAATAATAGAAATTTATTAATATATGTTGGATGGTCTGTTTGTATAATTTGTTTGTTAATCATAATTATAGTAAATCTACCAAAAACAATTGTAATAAATAAAACAAAACAAGAACAGAGTATAGATAGAAATAGTATGGTAGTTTCTACATTGACAGGAGTTGTTTCTCCCAAAGCAGAAGAAATAAAAAAACTAACGGTACAAAATAAACAAAAATTGTATATTAAAGCACTCGCTGATACATGGATAAAAATAGTAGCTGATAATAAAGATATTTTTGAGGGAACTATTACAAAACATTTTGAATATAAGGCAAACGATGAATTTATAGTAAAAATAGGTAATATTAATACAGTAGAAGTATATTTTAATGATAAACTTGTTGATATTAAAGCTGGTAAAAATTCGAAAAGTAATGTAAGAACTATAAAATTATTAAAAAATAAAATAGTACATTTAACAAATATGTCAGATGTGATTAATAAAGAGCAAGAACAGAAATCATATGGAAATAATATAGTAGTTTCTACATTGACAGGAGTTGTTTCTCCCAAAGCAGAAGGAATAAGACGACAAACAGAAAAGCAAAGCAAACAAAAAATATATGCCAAAGAAGCAAATACAGCAGGTATTATTAAGAAAGAGCAAGAAGAGAAAGCAGATGGAAATAAGATAGTAGTTTCTACATTGACAAAAGTTGTTTCTTCCAAAGCAGAAGAAATAAAAAAACTAACAGGACAAAATAAACAAAAATTATATATTAAAGCACTTGCTGATACATGGGTAAAAATAATAGCTGATAATAAAGATGTTTTTGAGGGGACTGTTAGAGAACACTTTGAGTATATTGCTAGTGATGAATTTATAATAAAAATAGGTAATATTGATACAGTAGAAATATATTTTAATGATAAACTTGTTGATATTAAAGCTGGGAAAAATTCAAAAAGTAATGTAAAAACTATAAAATTATCAAGAAATAAAAATGAACAAGAATAATGTATGTATTATCACTTTAGGATGTTCAAAAAATACTGTTGAAGCTGAAACTGTTGCAGGTTTATTTGTAAAAGAAGGTTTTAAAATAATAAGTAATGTTGAGGAAGCAGATATTATTGTTATACATACTTGTTCTTTTATTCAAGATGCACAAAAAGAATCTAAGTATCAAATCCAACAAGCAGGACTTTTAAAACAAAAAAATAAAAATTTAAAAATATTTGTATCCGGTTGTTTAGCCCAGTTATTACAAGACAAAATTAAAAAAGAGTATCCTTTTATTGATGGATATGTTGGAACCGGTAATTTTGATAAAATTGTAAAACTAATACAGGAAAATAAATTTTTTTTCAAAACGAAAGTTGCTGGGGGAGTAACAAATTTTAAAACAAGAGTGTTATCAACAAATTTGCCATCCACATATATAAAAATATCAGAAGGTTGTAATCATAAATGTAGTTATTGTATAATTCCCAATATTAGAGGGAGTTTTACTAGTAGACCTGTAAAGGCAATTGTAGATGAAGCAAAGTTTTTAGCAGATTCTGGAGTTAAAGAACTTAATATTATTGCACAAGATACAACATCTTATGGAATAGATATTTATCAAAAACTGTCTCTTTCAAAACTTCTTAAAGAAATATCTAAAATTAACCAATTTAAATGGATACGTTTATTGTATGCTTATCCTTCTACAATAAATAAAGAATTATTAGAAACTATTTATGAAAAAGAAAATATTTGTAATTATATAGACATTCCTATTCAACATGTAAGTAAAAATGTTTTAAAAAATATGAGAAGACCTACTAATACAAGGCAAATAATTGAAAGTATAAAAAATAGTTTTCCTAACATTATTTTAAGAACATCATTAATAGTAGGGTTTCCTAACGAAACAGATGCTGATTTTAAAGAGCTTGTGGCATTTATAAAACAAAATTATTTTGAACATGTTGGAATTTTTGCATACTCTGATCAAAAAACTGCCATATCTTATAAATTTAAAAATAAAATTTCTAAAGAAATTATAGAAGAAAGATTGAATATATTAGCAACAGAACAATTTAAAAATGTTATAAAAAATAATAAAAACAAAATAGGAAAAACTTTTGAAGTTTTACCTGAGTTTGTTTCAAAAAATAAAGTTTGGGGTAGAGCTTATTTTCAAGCTCCAGAAATAGATAATATGATTATTGTAAGTAAAAGAGATGATATTAGTTTAGGTCAATTTACAAACATAAAAATAAAAGGCTATAAAGACTACGATTTAATTGCAAAATAATGTATAATCTATACTTAGTTAATTAAAGTTTACAAGTATAAAAATTTCATTATTGTTGTTGATTGTTATTTTACAATCAGTATTTGTGTATTAGAATATAATCTCAATATCTGCTTGAGGGATTTCTTTATGAATTTAGCAAATAAATTTACAATGTTTAGAGTTTTGTTAGTTCCTATATTTATTGTTTTTGTAACAATAGATTCTTTTTGGACTAATATTTTTGCTTTAGTTGTTTTTGTAATTGCAGCAATTACAGATTGTTTTGATGGGATTATTGCAAGAAAATATAATTTGGTAACAACTTTTGGTATATTTTTAGATCCTTTAGCAGATAAACTATTAGTTACATCTGCTTTCATTTCCTTTGTTGGCAAGTATACACTGAATATTCCTGCTTGGATGGTAATTTGTATAATAGCAAGAGAATTTATTATTACAGGTTTAAGGTCAATAGCTGCTTCAAAAAATATTATTATTACAGCAAGTGTATATGGAAAAATAAAAACAACATCTCAAATGTTTACAATTATAGCAATACTTGTCGTTTTGATAATAAATGCAATGTTAGCAAAATTCTATTTTTTAACACCCTACGAATTATTGGAATTATCTGTTTGGCAACAATGGTTAGGATTATTTCTTCTTTATGCTCCATATTGGTTGATGTTTATAACAACCATGCTCACACTATATTCTGGGTTTACTTACCTATTAGAATATAAAAAAATACTTTTAAATAAAATAAAAAAATGATACAAACAACTTCTGTAGTTTCAGGTAGTTTTCAAGTAAATTGTTATATTGTTTATGATAGTATTTTAAAAAAAGCTATTATTATTGATCCTGGTGAACAAGCACAAAAGGTAATAAATAGAATTGAAGAACTTAATTTAAATCCAGAACTTTTAATAAACACACATGGACATTTTGATCATATTTTTTCAGATGATATTATTAGAGAGAAATATCATATTCCACTAGCAATTTTTAAAGATGACACTGGAATGTTATTAGATGGAAACTTAAATTTTTCTCAATATATGGATAAAACTGTAATAATAAAACAAGCTGACATTATTTTTGATAAAGAGGGAATAAAAGAAACTTCTTTTTGTAAATATAGAGTAATTCATACACCAGGTCATAGCAAAGGATCAATATGTATTTTGATAGATAACATTCTTTTTTCTGGAGATACAGTTTTTAAAAATTCTATTGGAAGGACAGATTTAATAGGTGGCAATTATAATGAGCTTATACAATCTTTAGATAAAATAAAAAAACTTCCAGAAGATATAATTGTTTACCCAGGTCATGGTCCGTTTACAAATTTAAAAGATGAAATGAACAATAATCCATATTTTAAATAAATTATGCAGTATTTAGATGATTTTATTAATTATATTTTAATAGAAAAAGGACTATCAAAAAATACTGCTCTTGCATATAAAACAGATTTAAATATATATTTAAAATTTCTTGAAGATAAAGGTATAAATTATAAGAACATAAGCCATTTAGAGATTACAGATTTTTTGTGGCATTTAAAAACTTCAAAATCCAGTCCTAGAACTATTTGCAGGATGATAGAATCTATAAGACAATTTTATAAATTTCTAATTTCAGAAGATTATATACAAACTAACCCAACAATATATCTTGCAACTCCAAAAATTCCTACAATACTTCCAGATATGCTTTCTATAGAAGAGATAGATAAGTTACTAAACTCTGTATCAGATAGCGACAAAATTTCTATTAGAAATAGGGCAATGCTTGAATTATTGTATGCTACAGGGCTTAGAGTTTCAGAACTTATAAATTTAAAGTTTTCCAATATAGACATAAACGAATGTTATATAAAAATTTTAGGTAAAGGCAATAAAGAAAGAATAGTCCCTTTTGGAGAAAAAACACAATTGTATTTAAAAAGATATTTAAAAATTAGAAAAAATATTAATTTGGAATATGTTTTTTTAACAAAATTAAATAAGCCTATCTCAAGAATAGAATTTTGGAGGCAATTAAAAAATATAGCATTAAAAGCAGGCATAACCAAAAATATTACCCCTCACACTTTAAGACATTCTTTTGCAACACATTTACTTACAGGAGGAGCAGATATTAGATTTGTTCAAGAAATGTTAGGGCACAGTTCTATTTCTACAACTCAAATATATACTCATTTAAGTCAAGAAACATTGCAAGAACAACATAAAAAATATCATCCTAGAGGATAAAAATAATAAGTACAAGATGTAAATTTTATAGTATAATAATAAATATAAATAAAATAGAATAAAAGGTATTGAATTATGTGTGGAATAGTTGGATATATTGGCAAAAAAAATGCTGTTGATGTAATATACTGTGGACTTGAAAAACTTGAATATAGAGGGTATGATTCTGCAGGTATAGCTGTTATTGATAATAAAAAAATTCAAAGAAGAAGAAGTATAGGAAAACTTAAAAATCTTCAAGAAAATATAAAAACAAATTCTATTTACGGCAACATTGGTATAGGTCATACTAGATGGGCAACACATGGAAAACCTAGCCAAGAAAATGCTCATCCTCATACTGATTGTAATGAAAAAATAGTTGTGGTTCATAACGGTATAATTGAAAATTATATAGAACTAAAAAAATCTTTACAAAACGAAGGGCACAAATTTTCTTCACAAACAGATACAGAAGTTATTGCACATTTAATTGAAAAATATTATAAAAACGATTTGTTAGTTGCAGTGAAATTGGCACTTAAAGATATTAGAGGTTCTTATGCTATTTGTGCAATATGTAAAGAAGATAAATCAAGAATTGTTGTTGCAAGAAAAGATGCTCCTTTAGTTATAGGTGTTGCTTTGGGGGAAAAATACATAGCTTCAGATGTGTCTGCATTACTTCAATATACAAAAGATGTAATTTTTCTTGAAAATGGTGATGTAGCAGAAATTAAAGAAGATTCTATAAAAATATTTGATATAGATGATAATGTAGTTGATAGAAAATCTCAAAAAATATTGTGGAATGCGATACAAGCAGAAAAATGTGGTTATAAACATTTTATGCTAAAAGAAATTTTTGAACAAGCTCAAACCACACAGGATACTTTTAGAGGAAGAATTTCTGATGAATTAAACAAAATAATATTAGAGTCTATAAAGCTTACTAAAAAAGAAATTTTAAGTATATCAAGGATTTGTATAGTAGCATGTGGAACATCTTATCATGCTGGGCTTATATCAAAATTTCTGTTTGAAAAATTTACAGAAATTCCTACAGAAGTAAATATAGCTTCCGAATTTAGATATTGTAGCCCTGTAATTGATGATAAAGTGCTAACAATATTTATTTCTCAATCTGGAGAAACGGCAGATACTCTTGCAGCATTAAGACTTGCAAGGGGGAAAAAATCAAAAACAATTGCTATATGTAATGTTGTTGGCTCAAGCATAAGCAGAGAAGCTAATTACACTTTATACACACATTGTGGTCCTGAAATTGGTGTAGCATCAACAAAAGCTTTTACAGGTCAATTGACAGCACTATATTTATTAGTAATGTATATAGCATCAATTAAAGAAGTTATTTCAAACGAACAATTAGCAAATTTCATAAGCGGGCTAAGAGATATACCTAACAAAATTTCTGAAACATTGAAATTATCTTCACAAATTGAAGAAATAGCAAAATTATTTCAAAACACAAAACAATTTATATATTTAGCTAGAAATATTAATTATCCTATAGCACTTGAAGGGGCATTAAAATTAAAAGAAATATCTTATATTTATGCTGAAGGTTATCCTGCAGGAGAAATGAAACATGGTCCTATTGCATTGATAGATGAAACTATGCCAGTAATGGTAATAGCAACAAATAGTAAAGTTTATGAAAAAGTATTAAGCAATATTGAAGAAGCTAAAGCAAGAGGTGCAAAAATAATTGCAATAGCAAATAAAAGTAATAACGATATAGTAAAAAATTCAGATTATCAAATTTTTGTTCCTGAAGTTGATGATTTCTTTTCACCATTGATTAATGTTATACCGTTACAATTTTTTGCATATTTTGTATCAGTAATGAAAGGTTGCGATGTTGATCAACCAAGAAATTTAGCTAAATCTGTCACTGTAGAATAAATTTTAAATTTTTAAATATATTTTACAATATATATAAGATAATTCTATTTATAAAAAACAAATAGAAATAAAGTCCACACTTTTTTATCTAATACAAAATAAAATATTTAATTTATTTATTTTTAATAATTGATTTAGTGGGTGCTATTTTATAAAATCATTAGATTATTAAATTTTATAATATAGGGTTGATATATTCACATGAAAAATTTAATAAAAATTTTTTTTAGCAGGCAATATCTATACTTTTATATATCTCAACTTTTAGGAATTTTTAATGATAATTTTTTTAGAATAGCATTAGTCACATATATAATGCTAGATAATAAATCTTTTTATGCACAAACAACAAGATTGTTTATAGCTTCGTCTTTAATAGCTGTATTTATGTTACCTTCTCTACTTTTTTCAGCAACAGCAGGAGAAATTATAGATAAATATAGAAAAGATATAATAATAAAATTAGTAAAACTAGCACAATTTTTAGTTGCTTTTATTGTAATAGCTTGTTTTTTATTAAAAAGTATATGGTGTTTAGTTATAGTTTTATTTGTATCAGGTATATTATCTGTTCTATTAAATAACACGAAGTTTAGTGCAGTTCCAGAACTTTTAAATAAAGATAACTTAGTTTTAGGAAATAGCCTTATTCAAGCAGGAACATATATTGCAATCCTTTTAGGTAATGTTTGTGGGATATTGGTTTATTCTGTTAATAAAAAATGGCTTTTTTTCATACATTTGGCAATAGCAGTTATTGGTTTAATATCTTCTTTTTTTATACCTAAACTAAAATCAAATACACAAAAAATTAATATATCAAAAAATTTTATTAAAACTATATATAACAATATGTTCTATTTTAATTACTCAAAAGATATTTACTTATGTATTTTAGGTATTTCTTGGTTTTGGTTTCTTGGTGTTATTTTAGTGTATCAAATTCCAAACTTTGCAGAGATTATATTAAACGGTCAACAAAATTTATATATTGTTTTAACAACATTGTTAGCTTCAGGAGCTTTTGTTGGTTCACTGTTTTCATATTTTTTATTGAAAAAAGAAATATCAATAAAATATATTCCTATATCAGTAATTTTTATGACAATATTTATAGTAGATTTATCTTTTTGTGCGGACTATGTATATATGGCACTAACTACTGATATTTTGTTAAGAGACTTTTTATCTACTTTTTTGGGAATACGAGTTATTATAGATGTTTTTGCATATTCTTTATTTGCTGGATTATATATTGTTCCTTTGATAACTGTATTACAAGTTGTGGCTAATAGAAAAATTAGAGCTAGAGTTTTTGCAATAAACAACATTGTAAATATTTTGTTTATGATTGCGGGTTCTATAATTTGTTTTAGTTTTATAAAAATGGGGCTTTCTTTTCCAGTAGTTTTAAGTATAATTGCATTGGTTAATATTATTGTTGCAATGTATATTTGTAGCATTTTGCCTGCACATTTGTTAAGAATTATAGCTAAAAGATTTATTGGTATATTTTATAAAATTGAAATCGTAGGACAAGAAAATTTTGATAAATGTAAAGGCGGCACTTTAATTGTTGCTAACCACACATCGTTGATAGATGGGCTTATTCTTTCTGTAGTTTTTGGTGAGAAACTTTCTTTTGCTATAAATACAAATGTAACAAAAAAGTTTTGGATAAAACCTTTTTTGAATATGATAAAATTTTTTCCAATAGATAATACAAATGTAATGGTGGTAAAATCTATTGTTGATGAAATAAAAAAAGGGCATATTGTTGTAATATTTCCTGAAGGAAGAATTACAACTACTGGTGGACTTATGAAAGTTTATCCAGGTCCAGCAGTTATAGCAGATAAAAGTAATGCTGATATTTTGCCTATATGTATAGAGGGTATACAATATTCAGATTTTTCATATTTTGGGGCAAAAACAAAAAATAAAAGGCAAAGAAATATTAAACTCACAATATTACATCCAAGAAAATTAAATGTAAATCAATCTTTATCAGATACTAGAAGGAGAAATATTGCTGTTACAAAACTTTATGATATTATGTGTGAAATGAAATTTGTTAGCAACTTTTCCAATAAGACTTTGTTTGAATCCTTAATAAATAATTTATCTTTTGTAGGTAGAAGGAAAAGAATTTTAGAAGATATAAATAGAACTTCTATCACACTGGGAAGATTTATTTGTAAAGTGTTTACTCTTACTCATAAGATAATTAAACAAACAGAAGATAAAGAATTTGTAGGTATAATTGCAACAAATGCTAAATCTACAATAGAAATATTCTTTGCATTATCGGCACTTAATAGAATTCCTGCAATGATAAATTATACAGATACAATAGAGAATATACTTTTTAATATAAAAAATGTTGGAATTAAAACAGTATATACAGCCACATTTTTTATAAAAGTTTTGAAATTAGAAAATTTAATAATTGCTTTAAAAAATAATAATATAACTATTATTTATATAGAAGATATAGAGGATAATTGTACAATATTTAACAAGATGTCGGCATTTGTAAAATCTTTTTTCCCAAGAACATATTATAAAAATATTTGTTCAAATTTTGATGTAAACTCTCCAGCTGTTATTTTATTTACTTCTGCATTAAAAGGAAAAAGTAAATCCGTAGTTTTAACACATAGGAATATTCAAGCTCAAATGGCACAAATTTCAAGTGTTATGGATTTTGGTATTTTAGATAGTTTTTTTAATGCTATGCCAATATTTTCATCTTTAGGGTTTGTAGCAGGAACACTTTTGCCATTGATTAGAGGAATAAAAGTATTTCTGTATCATTTGCCATTGCAATATAAAATGATTTCAGAGTTAGTTTATGATACAAACTCAACTGTTCTTTTAGGAACAGACACTTTCTTAAATGGGTATGCAAAAAATGCACATCCTTACAATTTTTATGCTATTAGGTATGTGATAGCTGGTATAGAAAAACTTAAAGAAGAAACTATAAAAATTTGGGAAGATAATTTTGGAAAACGAATTTTTGAAGCTTATGGAACTACAGAAACATCATCAACAATATCAATAAATACTCCAATGTATTTTAAAGAATATAGTGTAGGAAAATTTTTGCCATCTATAGAATGCAAATTGGAATCTACAACGGCTTTTATAGGAGCTAGTCATTTATTGGTAAAAGGTCCTAATATAGCAAATTGGTATATAGAAAAAAAACAACTAGTTTCTACAAAAGTTGATGGCTTGTGGTTTGATACTGGCGACATTGTAGAAATTGATAACGATAAATTTATATTTATAAAAGGAAAATCTCAAAGGTTTACAAAAGTTGATGGGGAAAGTGTTTCGTTAACAGAATTAGAATTTAATATATCAAATATATGGAAACATTCTAAGCATGCATTGCTTTCACTTTTGGTTGACGGTAAAAAAGAAATAGTATTGTTTACTACAAATCAATCTGCAACTTTACAACAGTTGGAGAAAAAAGTTCAAGAGCAAAAAATTGAAAACTTTGTGTTGCCTAATAGAATAATAATTGTTGAAAGAATTCCTATAATAGGAACTGGTGCTACAGATTATGTTAAGTTGCACGAAAAATTTAAGGAACTTAAATGATTAATTCAATAATAAAAGTTTTATTTAATAAAAAGTTGATAATTGCTTTATCTAAACTTTTTTTAAGAGTTCAAGTAAAAGGGTTAGATAATATAAAAAATTTGCAAGATAAAGTTTTGTTTATTGCAAACCATAATTCTTTTATAGATACTTTTTTATTGTGGGCATTTATTCCTGAAAATTTATGTTTTACAATAAATCCTATAGTTGCAAAAAAGTGGTATGTAAAACCATTATTAAACATCACAAAATTTTTTAAGATAGAACCGAACAACCCGATGGCAGTAAAATCTATTATAAAAGAAATAAATAAAGGGCACAAACTTGTTATTTATCCAGAAGGTAGAGTTACTTCTACAGGAAACATGATGAAAATTTATCCAGGTCCTGCTATGATTGCAGATAAAACAAATGCTTATATAGTTCCCATATACATAGATGGAACACAGTATACAATTTTTTCTTATTATAGAAACAAAATTAAAATAAAACCGAAAATAAATATTATACTAAACATTTTTAAACCTACAAAATTAAATGTAGATGAAAATTTAAAAGGCAAAGAAAGAAAAAAAGAAATTACAAAACAGATTTTTGATATTATGACAAATGCAAATTTTTTTTCTTTAAGTGACAAAAAAACTTTGTTTGAATCTTTAATAGAAGCTAAAAATTTTGTAGGAAGAAGAACAAAAATTATAGAAGATATAGAAAGGAAACCTATAAGTTATGGACAACTAATAACTGTTGCTTTTGTGTTAGGGAAACAATTCATAAAACATAGTAAGCAAAAAGAAAAGGTAGGTTTTTTAATGCCAAATGCTGTAGCATCGGTTGTTGCAATTTTTGGTATGCAAGTATATAATCTTATTCCTTGTATGTTAAACTTTTCAACAGGAACAAAGAATATGATTTCTTGTTGTAAAACCGCTGCAATTAAAACAGTTTATACATCAAAACAGTTTGTTATAAAAGGTGGTTTTACAGAACTTATAAAAACAATGGAAGATGAGGGTTTACAAATAATTTATCTTGAAGATTTAAAAAAAGAAATAACTCTACAAGAAAAACTTATAGGTTTATTTGCTTCCTTTTTTCCAAAATATTATTACAATAAAATTAAAGGGGATGTTACAGCAGAAGACCCTGCTGTAATTCTTTTTACCAGTGGGTCAGAAGGTGTCCCTAAAGGAGTAGCTTTAAGTCATAGAAATATTCAGGCAAACTTGAATCAAATAAGATCTGTTTTATTCTTTGATGTTTTAGATAGATTTTTTATGGCATTACCGATATTTCATTCGTTTGGGTTTACTTGTGGAATGATATTACCTATAACAAGTGGTATAAAAGTTTTCTTTTATCCTACACCATTGCATTATAAAATTATTCCAGAACTTATTTACGATACAAATTCAACAGTTACATTTACTACACCTACTTTTTTTAGTGGGTATGGCAAAAGTGCACATGCCTACGATTTTTATTCCATAAGAATAGCAGTTGTAGGTGCAGAGAGAGCTAAAGAAGAAACAATAAAAAGTTTATTTACAAATTTTGGTATAAGTCTTTTGGAAGGATACGGAGCAACAGAAACAGCTCCAGTTCTTTCTGTAAATACACCGATGTATCATAAAAAAGGAACAGTTGGTAGAATTTTTCCAGGCATACAAATGAGATTAGATGAAGTACCTGGAATAAAAGACGGCAAAAAGTTAGTAGTTAAGGGAAGAAATGTTATGTTAGGTTATATAAAGAGTGATAAACCGGGAGTAATACAGCCGTTGGAGGATGGTTGGTATGATACTGGTGATATAGTTTCTGTAGATAAAGATGGCTTTATTACAATAAAAGGGAGAGCAAAAAGATTTGCAAAAATTGCCGGTGAGATGGTGTCTTTAACTGCCGTAGAAGAAATGATAACAGATTTATGGAAAGATTATCAACATGCAGTTGTATCAATTCCTGATGAAAAAAAAGGGGAACAGTTAATACTGTTTACTACTAGGTCTAACACAACTTTTAGTGAAATTAGTTCTGCCTTTAAGTTACAAGGGGCAAGTGATTTGTTTGTTCCTAAAAAAATTAAAGTGTTAGAAGAAATGCTTTTACTTGGGACAGGTAAAATTGATTATGTAAGTTTAAATAAAAAAGCAAAAGAACTTTTTAATTAATGAGTTTAAATTTATAAATAGTTTAATATACAATTTATTTTGTATTTTATATAATTTAGACATAATTAAAATGTTGTGTGTTTGTATATTATATATATAAATTTATAAGGTAGAATTCGTTTAATAAAATAAATTGCTATGAAGAAAAAGGGAATGATTATTATTGTATCTGCTCCTTCTGGTGCAGGTAAAACAAGTATTTGCAACTCTTTGATTAAAAGTGATAAAAATATTGTTTATTCTATATCTACTACTACAAGGCAACCAAGAAAAGGTGAAAAAAATGGTAAAGAATATTTTTTTGTAGATAACAAAAAGTTTAAAGATATGGTAAAAAAAAATTTATTTGTTGAATATGCAAAAGTCCATAACTATTTCTATGGAACTTCTAAGAAAATGTTAGAAGAAACTTTAAATAAGGGTAAAGATATTTTATTAGATATAGATGTTCAAGGTGCAATAAAAATAAAAAAACAATATAAAGATGCTCTTATGATATTTATAACAACACCTACTTTAAAAATATTAAAGGAAAGATTAATAAAAAGAAATAAAGATTTGCTTGATGTTATAAATACAAGAGTTAAAAATGCTAAAAAGGAATTAATGTATTTACCAAGATATGATTATTTGGTATTGAATGATAAGTTAGATATAAGTATTGAAAATGTTAAATCTATAATTAAAGCAGAAAGATTATCGATAAAAAGAAATAAAAATATAATTGGGGGAAAGTAAAATGGCTGTTGTTGAAGAAAAACCTGTAGAAGAGTTATTCTTTGATTCTGGAAAAGGAAAGTATGAAGTTACAAAACTTGCAATTGAATGGATAAAAGTAGTAAAAGACAAAGATGATTATAACAATTTATCTCAAACAGAATTGATAGATAAAGCATTAAGAGATGTTTTAAGTGGTGTAGCTACTTATGAAAAAATAGAAGAACTAAAGAAGAAAACGGTTGTTGCAACAGCACCAGCACAAAAACAAGAAGAGCAGGCTCAAGAAAATGCAGAACAATAATTTAAAAAATAAAAATATTATTATAGGAATATGTGCTGGGATTGCAATATATAAAGTTTGTGATTTGGTTAGAGAGCTTATAAAATTAGAAGCTAGTGTTACATGTGTTATGACCAGGGATGCAACAAAATTTGTTACACCTTTAATGTTTCAGTCTTTATCAAAAAACAAAGTAGTATATGATATGTTTGACACTTCTTATTTTGAAATAGAACATGTTTCTCTTGCACAAAAAGCAGATGTTTATGTTATAGTTCCTGCTACAGCAAACACTATTTCAAAATTGGCAAGTGGTATGGCAGATAATTTGGTTACCTCTACTGCAATTGCAACTACTGCAAAAATTATAGTTTGCCCGGCAATGAACCATAATATGTACCATCATAAAGCTATAGAAAATAATATACGAATTTTGAAAAATTATGGTTATAAAATAGTTGATTCCAAACAAGGTCTTCTTGCTTGTGGAGTTGTTGGTGATGGATGTTTGGCAGATAATTCTAAAATTTTAGAAGAAATAAAAAATCAATTAAAATAAATGGCTATAAACATACTTATTACTTCAGGGCCAACTAGAGAATATATAGATCCTGTTAGGTTTATATCTAATGCTTCGTCCGGCAAAATGGGAAAAGCATTAGTAGATGAAGCATTAAAGCAAAATTGTAAAGTGATAGTTGTTAAGGGCACTTCTAGTATAGATATACAGAATACCAAAAATTGTAAAGTCATAGATGTTGTTAGTGCAAAAGATATGTTATTGGCTGTTAAGAAAAATTTAAAAAGTGCAGATATATTTATTGGTGCAGCAGCAGTTTCTGATTATAGACCGGCAGTTGTTGCTAAAAATAAAATAAAGAAAAAAGATATTGGTAATGAAACAATAACTTTAAAACTTGTAAAAAATCCAGACATTATTAAATATGTTTCTTTACATAAAAAAAATCAAGTAGTAGTTGGTTTTGCTTTAGAAACAAAAAATTTAATATCTTATGCAAAAACAAAACTTAAAGAAAAGAAATTAGATATGATTGTTGCTAATAGTTCATCAACAATTTCTTCTAAAAATTCAGCTCCTACATTAATTTTTAAAAGTGGGAAAGTAAAAAAACTTGAGTTATTGTCTAAAGAAAAAGTTGCAAAAGAGATAATCAATGAATCAATTAGAATATTTAAAACTATTAAAACTTGCTAGAACTGCACTAGAAGAATACAAAAATTGGGATGAAGAGGAACTGGTTATAGATAATTCTATGATGCAAAATAATACAGAGCAAAAAAAAGTAGAACCAAATGTTGAAAAAATAAATAAAGAAGAAATTAACAATTTAGAAAAACAAGAAGAGGCAATTGATACTATAACTAAAAATGTTCAAACAAAAAATGCCGAACAGAAATTAGAAGATTTAAAAAAACAAATTATTGGTTGTAAAAAATGCGACCTTGGCAAATACCGTCTTAATGCTGTATTTGGAAGTGGTGATGCTTATGCAGATATTATGTTTATAGGGGAAGGACCTGGCTTTCAAGAAGACCATAAGGGGCAACCTTTTATTGGTAAAGCAGGTGATTTATTAACAAAAATTATAATTGCAATGGGTTTTACTAGAGAAACTGTTTATATTGCAAATATAGTAAAATGTCATCCTATGAAAAATCCGCAAGAACCAGAATTAAAAAGCAATGATAGGCCACCAACAATAGAAGAAATGCAAGTATGCCAACCTTATTTAGATGAACAAATTAAAATAATTAAACCTAAAGTTATTGTAACATTGGGGGCATCTTCTACAAGAGCTTTATTAAAAACAGATGAGGTAATAAGTTCATTAAGAGGTAAGTTTACAACTTATTTAGCAATACCATTAATGCCAACATATCATCCAGCAGCTTTGTTGAGAAATCCTAAATTGAAAAAAGATGTATGGATTGATATGCAAAAGGTAATGGCTTTAGTAAAAAAGAAAGGTTAAAATGAAAGTTGTAGAAGTAGTTTTACCTGTTCCACTAAATAAATCTTTTTATTATACAATCCCAGAAATTTTACAAAATAAGGAAATAAAATATAGACGAGTAAATGTTGATTTTGGAAATAGAACTCTTGTAGGATATGTAATATCTATAATAGAAAATTATCAACCACAAGAAAATATAAAATTAAAAGATATAAATGCTATTATAGATGAGTGTTCAATTCTTACAGATGAAATAGTAGCACTTTCAAAATGGTTATGTGAAACTTATTTATGTTCTATTGGTGAAGCATTAGCAACAATAGTTCCCATATCATTACAAGTTCCAAAAAGAATATCTAAAGTAAAAATTTTGAAAAATGAAATTTGTAATCCAAATTTTGATATGACTATTTATCAAAAAAATGCAGTAGAACAGATAGAAAAATCTATAAAAAATAATATTAGTGATAATTTTTTAATACATGGTGTTACAGGTTCTGGGAAAACTGAAGTTTATTTAAAAAGTATTCAAACAGCAATAGATAATAACAAATCTGCAATATTTTTGTTACCAGAAATTGCACTTACTCCACAATTTATATCAATACTTAAAAAAAGGTTTGGAAATATTGTTGCATTATGGCATAGTGGGATAACAACAATACAAAAATATAAAATATTTAATGCTATACAAAACGGTGAAATAAAAATTGCTGTTGGTGCAAGGTCAGCAATTTTTTTGCCATTTACAAATTTAGGATTAATAATAATAGATGAAGAACATGAAAATACTTATAAACAAAACAATAAACCATCTTATGATGCAAAAGAAATTGCTTTATGGAGAGCAAAATATAATAATTCTGTTGTAGTTTTTGGTTCGGCCACTCCGTCAATAGAAACTTATTATAATACTTTAACAAAAAAATATAAATTGTTAGAAATGCCATATAGAATAGATAAAAAAGATATGCCTTCTATAAAAATGATTTCATTAAAGGAAATAAAATTGACAGTTTCTGTTTTTTCTAAACCTATGTTAGAAGCTATAAAAAGAGCTTTAGCAAGAAGAGAACAAGTAATAATATTTTTAAATAGAAGGGGTTTTTCTCCATCAATAATTTGTAAAGAATGTGCTACAGTAATACAATGTCCTAATTGTTCTGTTGCTATGGTATATCATAAATATCCTGAACATCTTGAATGTCATTATTGTGGTAAACAATTTAAATTTCCATTAAAATGTCCTGTATGTGAAAACAAAGAATATAAAATTATAGGAATAGCAACACAAAGAGTTGAAGAAGATTTAAAAAAATTATTTCCATATACAAAAATTTTTAGATTAGATAGAGACACCGCTACATCCAAAAAGGTTTATACAGATGTTTATGAAGGAATAAAAAATGAAGAATATTCTATACTGTTAGGGACACAAATGGTAACTAAAGGTTTTGATTTTCCTAGGGTATCATTAGTTTGTGTAGTAGATGCAGATACATCTTTATATCTTCCAGATTTTCGTTCTTCAGAAAGAACCTTTCAACTTATTACTCAAGTTGCAGGTAGATGTGGCAGAGCAGATATAAAGGGACAAGTTTTAGTTCAAACTAAATATCCAAATAATTATTCGTTAGCTTTTGCCCAACAATATAACTATAAAAAATTCTATGAACAAGAAATAGAATACAGAAAAGATTTAGCTTACCCTCCATTTTGTAATATTGCAAAAATTACATTAAGAAATAAAGATAATAACAAAACTTTTGAATTTACAGAAAAAGTTTATAAATTTATAGAAGAACAACTTAATATCACAAATTATAAAATTTCTTTATTGGGACCAGCACAATCATACATTTTGAAATTAAACGGAACTTTTAGATGGCAAATAATATTAAAAGGTAAAAGAAAAGAGTTAAAAGAAATTTTAGAAAAAGTAATGACATTAAGATTACCTTACGAAACTTTTATAAATATAGAACTAGACCCCAGCGATTTGTTGTAGTTGAGAGGTTGTAAATTAAAATATCAAATTATTATTAAACTATTTAAAAATAGAAAAATAAGTTAAAACATTAAATTAAAATTTTAATAATAGTAAATAATACTTGAATTTAGTAAAATGAATACAATATAAATTGAAGTATAAATTATGACAAATAAATTAAAAATTCAAATTAAAGATAATAAAATCTATTCCTTCATTAGAGATACCTGGTTAATTTTTACCCCTGAAGAACAAGTTAGGCAGCAATATGTTGCAAAACTTGTCAATTTTTATGGTTATTCATTAGAGCAAATGGCAGAAGAACTTAAAGTTAATAATTCTAAAAGAGGGCAGGGAAAAGCAAGAGCAGATATTGTAATTTGGAAATCAAAAAAAGAAAAAATAGATGAAAAATCGGCATTTATTGTTGTTGAATGTAAAGCAGAAAAAATAACAGTAAAAAAAGAAGATTATTATCAAGGAGCAAACTATGCAGCTTGGGCTGGTGCAAGTTTTTTTGTAACAACAAATGAAAAAGAAACAAAGTTTTTTCGTGTAGATAAAGATTCTATGCCTAAAGATTTGAATGAAATTATAGATATACCAAAAGCATCAATTATAAACAATCAAAAAGAGATTAATAAAATACTATCTCAAACAAAAGCTTTTTCAAGAGATGAATTTGCTAAACTACTTCAAAAATGTCACAACATAATAAGAAATAATGATAAGTTGTCTCCTGAAGCTGCTTTTGATGAAATAAGCAAAATTTTATTTATAAAAATAAGATATGAACGAAATCCTGACGAAGATGTTATTTTTTCTTTAGACAAATTTCAAAGAGATGAAAAGAATTTTGAAAAAAATATAAAAAAAAATTTACCTTTAGAATATCAAATGCCATATATGCAGTATTTGTTTAAGGCAACAAAAGATGAATTTAGTGAAGATAAACTTTTTGATTTTTATGATACAATAAAAATTAAGCAATATAGTTTTGAACAAATAGTAAAAGAACTAGAAAAATATAATCTATCTGCAACATCAGATGATGTTAAAGGTATTGCTTTTGAACAGTTTTTAGGAACAACATTTAGGGGCGAATTAGGACAATTTTTTACACCAAGAACAATAGTAGATTTTATGGTAAAAATTCTTGATACTCAAGAAGGAGAAATAATTTGTGACCCTTGTTGTGGAAGTGGCGGTTTTTTAATAGGAGCTTTCGACTATATTAGAAGTAAAATAGAGTTAGATATTGAAAATTGTAAAAGAGAATTTAAAACTAAACTATTTGATAAAAACTATGAAAATCTTTCAGAAAAAAAACAATTAGAAGTTAATAATCAATATAATAATATCTTAAAAAAATTAAATTCAGAAATTAATGTTCCAAACAAAGCTTATTCAAAACAAACTGAAGCTGAAAAAAACAGAAGAATTTCAAAATTATCTTCAAACTGTATTTATGGAACAGATGCTAATCCAAGAATGGCAAGAACTTCAAAAATGAATATGATAATGCATGGTGATGGACATGGTGGAGTTCATCATCACGATGGTTTAATAAATGTGGATGGAATATTTGAAGAAAGATTTGATGTTATTTTAACTAATCCTCCATTTGGTTCAAGAATAGATAAAGATTATGAACTTAGCGATACTGACCGTTTTAATGACGAAGCAAAAATAAAGAAAAATGAAGAGCTTTACGGATACAAATATACTGAACAAATAAAAGAATTAAATTCTGCTATCAAAAGAAAGCAAAAAGTTATTGATAGATTTGAGCTTGGCAAAATAAGTAATTTAACAGAAGTTTTGTTTATGGAAAGATGTTTAAAGCTTCTTAAGAAAGGTGGAAGAATGGGGATAGTTCTTCCTGAAGGAGTATTAAATAATTCTAACTTACAGAAAGTTAGAGATTTTTTTGAGGCTAAAGCAAAAATATTATTAATTACTTCAATACCTCAAGATGTTTTTATTGCTTCAGGTGCAACAATAAAACCAAGTTTACTATTTTTTAAAAAATTTACACAAGAGGAAGAACTACAATATAAAAAAGCTAGAGAGACAGCAGAAATAGAAGTAAATAAAAAATATGCAGATGAAATTGAGCAAATAGAAATAAAATTTAAAAAAGATAAAAAAGCTAAAAATAAAGCATTAAAAGAAATAAAAATAAAACAAGAAAAAGACATTAAAGAAAAAATTAAAGAATTGTTTAATTATGAAATTCCTATTGCTCAAGTTAAAAAAGCAGGTATAACCACAACTGGTGCAAAGTGTGAAAATGAATTGATTATTGTTGCAGAAGAATTTAAAAAGCATAGGGATTCAAATAATTTGTGGACTGTAAATACTCCTAAAATAATTTATAATTTAATTGAAAATTTAATAATAAGAAAAACGAATGAAAAAGAAGAGGAAATAGATGAATAATATAGATTTTTCTTATTTGAAATTTATTGGTTTTTCAAATCTTCTTCTTTGGGATTTTAAAAGATTTTCATCGGCTAATTTAAAATCAAGATATAATATTGTTAAATTATCAAGCTATATTAAAGAAGAGAATATTAAAATTAAACCTTTTGAAAACCCAGAACAACAATATGAAATTTTAGGAGTTAATAACAACATAGGTTTATTTGATGCTTATGTGGAATTAGGCAAAAATATTAATCAACCATATAAAATTGTAAAAAACGGTTTTCTGGCATATAATCCATATCGTGTAAATGTTGGTTCTGTTGGATTAAAAACAGATAATCAAAAATATAAATATATAAGTCCTGCTTATGTCGTTTTTAGTTGTAAAGATGGGTTATTGCCAGAATTTTTATACATACTTTTTAAAACTAATAGATTTAATGAATTAATAAGAGAAAATACAACAGGTTCCGTTAGACAGTCTTTATCTTTTTCATCAATGGGGAATATTGATATTCCTTTACCATCAATTAAAGAACAACAAAGAATAATAGAAAAATATAATAGTAGAATTAAACTTGCAGAAAAACAAGAAAAAGAAGTTTTTGATTTAGAAAATGCTATTGAGAACTTTTTGTTTCTTAAATTGAATATTCCTAAAGATTTTCAAAAAACTGAAGCAGAAAAATTTTCAAAAATAAAATTTATTGATATTAAATCACTCTCTAGATGGGGAGTTGAATTTTTGCTAAATCAAAAAAAAGACTCTATTTTATTAAAATCACAAAATATACCTATGAAAAAATTAGGTGCTATTGTAGATATTGATCCAAAAAGTGATTTTTCTATATTAGATAAAAAATTAGAAATGTCGTTTATTCCTATGCATTGTGTATCTGATGAGTATGGCGAAATTATAAATTTAGAAGAAGGAATTAATGAAAAATCAAAAGGGTATACAAAGTTTCAAGATAACGATTTAATATGGGCAAAAATAACACCTTGTATGCAAAATGGTAAATCTGCAATATTAAGGGGGTTAAAAAATGGTTATGGATATGGCTCTACAGAATTTTTTGTAATAAGAAATTCCAATCCAAATGTTTTATTGGATTATGTTTATCATATTTTAAGAACCAAGTTGGTTAGACAAAATGCAGTTAAATTTTTTACAGGGTCATCTGGCCAACAACGAGTTCCAAAAAGCTATTTGCAGAATTTAGAAATTCCTTTGCCAAATATAAAAAAACAAAAATATATATCAGATGAAATTTATAAAATAAAAAATAATATTAAGCAATTAAAAAAAGAAGCTGAACAAAATAAATTGTTAGCTCAAACAGAATTTGAAAATGAATTGTTTTTATGATAGGCATAATTATACAGTATAGTATTACGAAGTATTTATTTGCAAAATATAATAAAAAATTAAATATTGTTTTTGAAGAGTTAAATAACTTAAAGTAATTTAAAAAAATAATTATAATTGGGATAACTTTTATCAAATATTAAACTAGCAAACTTTGTATAAAATAAAGAATATTGTTAGTTATAAGTCAACAAAAGATAATGGAATACAATAATATAAAATAATAAGAATTTATTTATAGAGCAAAAAATCTAAAAAATAAAATCCACGAAAATATTTTTATAAATATTTTCGTGGGCTTATCAGAACAAAAACAAAATAATATTATAGTACAAATTATTTTTGTGTATTATTATCTTTTTTATCTTTAAAAAGTTCTGCTATACCACCAAGTGAAGCAGTAATACCTGAAGTTTCTAACGGTAAAAATATTTTTGAAGCTTTACCGTCAGCAACTTTCCCTAAAGTTTCCATATATTTTATTGCCAACAAATCATTAGTAGGATTTCCTTGATGTATTGCATTATAAACTGTATCTATTTCATATTTTTGAGCATCAGCAACCCTTTTTATAGCTTCCGCTTGTCCTTCTGCTTCAAGAATAGATTTTTGCTTTTTTGCTTCAGCTTCCAAAATAACAGCTTGTTTTTCACCCTCTGCTTTTAATATAGCAGATTGCCTAAACCCTTCAGCTTCCAAAATATTAGCTCTTTTTTCTCTTTCAGCTTTCATTTGTTTTGACATTGAGTCTGTAATATCTCTTGGAGGGTCTATTTTTTGAATTTCTACTCTTGTAATTTTTACTCCCCATTTGTCTGTTGCATCATCCATAACAGTTCTTAATTGTGTATTAATTTTTTCTCTTGATGTTAAAGTTGCATCAAGTTCCATATCGCCAATAACATTTCTTAAATTTGTTTGTGCAAGTTTAAGTGCTGCCATTGCAAAGTTGGCAACATTATATACTACTTTTACAGGGTCTGTAATTTGAAAATATATAATTGCATCTACCGTTACAGTAACATTATCTTTTGTAATAACATTTTGTGGAGCAACATCCATAACTTGCTCTCTCATATCAATTTTTTTTAATGTTTGAAACAAAGGAATAACTATTGTTACCCCTGCACCAACTGTTCCTGAATATTTTCCCAAAGTTTCAATCAAACCTTTTTCGTACTGCTGAACAATCCTTACTGTATTTGCAACAAAAATAAACAGCACTACTATTATACCAATCCATAACCCTACCATTTTAATTTTCCTCCATATATTATTTTATTTTTTAATACTAACTACTAATTTTGTTCCATCAACAGCATCTATTATAACTTCTTTGCCAACTTCAACATTTTCTTTGCAAACTGCAAGCCAAATTTCACCACCAACTTTAATTTTTCCACTATACTTTGTTTTTATTTCTTCTACAACAACTGCAGGAGCACCTATTAAAGAATCAACATTTGTTTCTATTTTTTTCTTTGCAAAATATTTTTTAAATAACGGTCTTATAAGTAATATGGAAACCAAAGATATACAACTAAAAATAATAAGTTCTATTTGTATTCCTACTCCTAGCAAAGAAAATATCATTGCAAACATTGCTCCTGTAGAAAAACATAAGAAGAAAAATATTCCTGTAGTAACAATTTCTAATCCTAAACATAACAAAAATATGAACATCCAAATATACCAAGTCATTGATTCCTCCTTAAAAATTGATAAACAATTGTTGGAAGATTAGAGAATTTGAATCTTTAAGTTGTAAATGGGTAATTATAAAATTTGTTTTGCAAATCTAAATCTAGAAACATTTCATTTTAGATTTATTTCTAATCTTCTATTTTATATACTTAATTCTTTTAATTGGCCAATAGTTTACAAGTGCTTGCCCTTTTAAATATTTATCTGGTAGAGGTCCCCAAAACCTTGCATCAAAAGAAGCATCTCTATTATCACCTAAAACCATATAATGCCCTTTAGGAACTATTACCGGTCCAAAGTTATCTCTTACACAAGATGTAGGAAGTGTAGCAAACTGTCCTTCTTCCCAAGCTTTTTGATACTCTTCTGGTGTTTCAAACAGATTAATATTTGAATATATATTGGAATCTTCATAATTTACATAGCCTTCTTTTTGTTCAACATCATTTACAAAAAGTTTTTTATTTTTTATTTCTACTTTATCTCCTGCAAGGGCTACACATCTTTTAATGTAATCTTTTTTAATTCCTTGAGCTCTTTCAATAACACTTAGTGCCGATGGTGGACATTGGAATATAACTATATCCCCAGCTTTTACATTTTTTATAGGTAATATCCTTTTACCATCAGAGAAAGGAATTCTAAAGCCATAAATAAATTTCATAGCAAATAAATGATCTCCTTCTAGCAATGTCATTCTCATACTTCCTGTAGGAATTTTAAATGCTTGTATGACAAAATACATTATTATTGAAGCTATTATAAGAGCTGTCCATAAAGTATCAACCCAAGAATAAACCTCTGTAAAGGCTCTGTTAGGTTTCTGCCCTTTAAAAAATTTGTTTTTTGCTAGTTGCATAATGCCAGCAATCACTAAAAATATACATCCTGCTACAAATAATTTAATTTCCATTTTATAATCCTAATTAAATATAATTAAACTTATAAAGTAGTATAATGATACTAAAATATTATTTATTTGTATACTAATAGATGGAATAAGTGGCATATTATGTCTATCTTATATCTTAAGTAATATATAAAAGATAAATCCTTAAAATTTTACTTTAATCTAGAAGAAGCTAGAAGCTAAATTTTTAGAGATATTTTAGATAAAACAAAGATTAAAGGTTGAAAAAATATAAAAAACATATACACGAAATAATAATATTTCACTGTATATGCAATGTTTCTATTTAAGCAAAATATATTTTTTTATAAGCTCTATCATTTCATCTTTTGTCAATGGGTTTCTTCTGTCACCCTTAAATAATTCGTCAATATATTCTTTTATCTTCAAAACACCAGGATGAGTTTTATCAATTTTATTTTTGCTATCTTTAAAGTTTGGATGTTGTGTGTTTATCCAATAAGCAATTCCAGCAAGACCAGCCCTATCAGTAATAGAAACTTCTGGGGGTCTATTTAATATTGAATCAGTATCAAAAACATTATAAATTTCTTGTTCTTTTAACAAGCCATCTGCATGAATACCTGCCCTTGTAGAATTAAAGTGTGCACCAACAAAAGGTTGCATATTAGGAACTTCATATTTTAGCTCTTTTTTAAAATAATCTGCAATTTCTGTAATTGCTGACAAGTCCATACCATTATGGCTACCTCTGAAAGCAATATACTCTATTGCAAGTGCTTCTATTGGAGTATTTCCAGTTCTTTCTCCTATACCTAACAATGTAGCATTTATTCCAGAACAACCATAAAGCCATGCAAAAGTAGAATTTGTTAATGCTCTATAAAAATCATTATGTCCATGCCATTCCAACCATTCTGAAGGAACTCCTGCATGATGTGTTAGTCCATACATAATACCATTAACATTTCTTGGTAAAGATACACCAGGATATGCAACACCAAAACCTAATGTATCACATGCTCTTATTTTTACCGGCATTTTTGCTTCTTTTGAAAGTTTCATCAACTCTTTTGCAAAAGGTATAACAAAACCATAAAAATCTGCTCTTGTAATATCTTCAAAATGACATCTAGGAATTATACCATCCTCCAAGGCACTCTTGACTATATCAAGATACATATCAAGTGCTTCTCTTCTCGTTTTTTTAAGTTTTAAAAATATGTGATAATCTGAACAAGATGTTAAAATGCCTGTTTCCTTTATACCCATCTCTTTAACTAATTTAAAATCGTTTTTATTTGCTCTAATCCAAGAAGTTATCTTAGGAAACTCATATCCTTTTTCTTGACATTTTCTAACAGCTTTTTTATCTTTATCGGAATATAAGAAAAATTCTGTTTGTCTTATCATCCCGTTAGGCCCGCCAAGTTTATGCATTAAATCAAATAAATGAGATATCTGTTCAACTGTAAAAGGTGGAAAAGCTTGTTGTCCATCTCTGAATGTTGTATCTGTCATCCAAATATTTTCAGGGGGATTCATTGGAACAACAGTATTATTAAAAGCAATTTTTGGAATATCTGTGTAAGGGAATGTTTCCCTTAGTAAGTTTGGCTCTTTAACATCTTGAAGTTCAAATTTATATTCTTCAGGTTCAAGAGTTTTTTTTATTTTATTGTAAACTAACATTAACAAAAACCTCCAAGCATGACAATATCCAGCATTATATTAAAAATTTGCTATATTTCAAAATTGTTGTGGTTACATAAATATTTTATGGGGCATAAAAAACATTTAGGTCTTCTTGCTATACAAACTCTTCTACCTAATGTTTGAATAACGAAAGAAATATTATGCCAAAATTTTTTAGGGACAATGTTCATTAAATCTTTTTCAATTTTTTTTGGATCCGAATTTTGTGATAAACCGATAAGGTTAGTTAATCTTATAACATGGGTATCTACAGCTATGCCAACATATATTCCATAACCACTACCTAAAACAATATTTGCTGTTTTTCTTGCAACCCCTTTAAGAGTAAGTAATTCGCCCATTGTTTTAGGCACTATACCATTGAATTTATCTAATATGATATTTGCAGTAGTTATAATATTTTTTGCTTTATTCCTATAAAAACCTGTAGATTTTATATCTTTTTCAAATTCTTCTAAGTTTGCCTTTGCATAATCTTTGATAGTTTTATACTTTTTAAATAATGTTGAAGTTACAATATTTACTCTTTTATCTGTACATTGTGCAGAAAGAATTGTGGCAACTAAAAGTTCAAACACATTTGAAAAATTTAATGCAATATCTACATTTCCGTACTCTTTCTCAAGGATTTTTATGATTTTATCAATTTTTTCTTTTTTTATCATAAGGCTAGTATAATAAATAACAAACAATAAGTTTAGAAATAGATATTTACTAAATATTCATCCGATAATGATTGGAAAATTAAGAAACACAATATCTAGTACTTCCACATCAAAATATTATTACTGTTTTTTCACAAAATTTTCAAAACAAGTAACAGCAGATACTTTAACATTAAGCTACTCTTCAATAATCAAAAAAAATGCTGGGGACGGGACTTGAACCCGTACCCTGTTAAGGACACGCACCTCAAACGTGCGCGTATGCCGATTCCGCCACCCCAGCAAAATACATTTTACTTGTTATTTTGTTGAGTAGTGTTTGCTATAGGTATTTTTGCTATTTGATCAACAACGGACTTCATACTTATTCTAGAAGACACCAATGTTAATGTCAAAGAGGTTACCATAAAAACAACAGCACAAGCAACAGTAAGCTTTTTTATGAAAGCCATTCCACTAGGAGCACTAAACAATTGGTCAGATCCCCCACCACCAAAAATACCTGCCATTCCACCGCTCTTACCTGCTTGAAGAAGAACGATGACAATCAGTGCTACACAAACGATAAAATGTAATGTTATAACCATATAATAAAATATCATAACTCCATAATTCTATAAAAAAATTTTATTTTTTACAACATTGATAATGTCAAAATATATATTGCCGTTTTTTATAAAATAACAGAACGAACAGAACGGAGGGGGAAAAAAGAATTAGAAAATTTAGTAATTGTTATGCAAAAATTTATCTTTTGTACATATTAAACCGCTACAAATTTTTCCTTTTAATGTTAAAGAAATTCAAGCTGATTAAGTTAAAGAGTTTGTTTATGGATGATTTTGAATAATTTTGCTAAGATAATAATATTAAATTAGTAATCCTACATCATAAAAAGAAAAGCCTAAAATTAATAATAATGTTTGAGGGGGCAATAGAAACTATTTGAGAGGCTATTATTTACCATTAAAAACTAATATTTCTTATTTAAGACTATTTACAAAACAAATTTAAAATCATTATAAATTTATCAAACTTCATAGAAATCTTAAATTTAGTAATAGATTATTTTTCTCCTATGGATTTTTTTATCTATCAAAAAATAGCAAATGCAACATCTCATAAATTTCATTACAATATATACCTAATAATTATAAAAACTGAGTTTGTGTTTGTTCAAAAACACTTATTGCACACTAATGTGTTTTTATATATAATTTCACCGGTTATAATAAGTATAATTTAATGGGATATTTATGATTTCTTTTTCACATTCTGCAACAGTTTTTGGAATAGATGCTTGTCTTATAGATGTAGAAGTTGATATTTCATCAGGACTTCCTATGTTTTCTATTGTTGGGTTGCCTGATGTTTCAGTGAAAGAATCTAGAGATAGGGTTATTTCTGCTATAAAAAATTCTGGTTTTGATTTTCCTACAAAGAAAATTACAGTAAATCTTGCTCCTGCCGATATAAAAAAAGAAGGAGGAATATTTGATTTATCAATAGCTCTAGGAATACTTGCTTCTAGTGGAGCATTAGAAAAAGAATCTTTACAAAATATGTGTGTATTAGGGGAGTTATCTCTTGATGGGAAAATTAGACCGGTAAAAGGAATTTTACCTATAGTACTAAGTTTACATAAGTTTGGAATTACTCAGGTAATAGTTCCAGAAAAAAATAAAAATGAGGCTTGTGTAGCAAAAGATATTAATATATATCCTTTTACAAATTTGCAAGATGTAATAAAATTTTTAAAAAAAGAAATTAAAGTTGACACTTTTAAACAAAAAGATTTTTTTACAAACAATTCAATGCTAAAAACTTCTATAGATTTTTCAGATATTAAGGGACAGTTTTTTGCTAAAAGAGCAACAGAAGTAGCTTGTGCTGGAGGGCACAATATGATTATGATTGGTCCTCCGGGTTCAGGAAAAACAATGATTGCTAAAAGAATACCAACATTATTGCCACCGATGAATTTTGAAGAATCGGTAGAAACCACAAAGATATGGTCTGTATCAGGTCTTATCAAAGCAGGAGAAAGTTTAATTACTAATCGACCTTTTAGAAGTCCACATCATACTACATCATCTGTAGCTTTAATTGGTGGGGGCTCTTATCCTAAACCCGGTGAAGTTAGTTTAGCTCACAATGGAGTTCTTTTTCTTGATGAACTAACAGAGTTTAAAAGAGATGTTTTGGAAGTATTAAGACAACCTTTAGAAGATAAAGTTGTAACAATATCAAGAGCAAAACATACTTTAACTTTTCCTGCTTCATTTATGTTGATAGCTTCAATGAATCCTTGTCCTTGTGGCAATTATGGTAGTGATAAGGAATGCCTTTGTAATCCTTATCAAATAAAAAAATATAGAGCTAAAATTTCTGGACCTTTAATGGATAGAATAGACATTCAAATAGAAGTTTCTGCTTTAAAAATAGATGAATTTACATCAAATAGTAATGTTGCTGTAGAAACTTCTAAACAAATAAAAGAAAGAGTAATTAAAGCTAGGAATATTCAGTATAAAAGATTTGAAGGTAGAAATATTTATTGTAATGCACAGATGGGACCAAAAGAAATAAAAAAATATTGTACACTAGAAGATAAAGCTAAAGTAATGTTACATACAGCCATAGAAAAATTAGGGTTTTCTGCAAGAGCTTATGATAGAATATTAAAAGTTGCAAGAACTATTGCAGATTTAAATAGTAGTTGTGAAATAAATGCTAAACATATAGCTGAAGCTATTAAATATAGAAATTTAGATAAATAAAATGTCATGGAACAATAGTGATAAATATGAATATGAATGTTTTTTAGAAAAATATAAAAATATAATGCTAATTTTTGTATTTTTTTTCATAGTATTATCTGTGAGATTATTTTATTTACAAATAATAAAAGGTAGTTATTATAGAAACATTTCTGACATTCAAAGGCTTAATAGAACTTATGAAAAGGCTTTTAGAGGATTTATTTATGATACAAACGAACAGATAATTGTTAATAATAGCACAAATTATGTTGCATTATTTTATCCGTTTGAACAACAATATGAACCTACAAAAGAAAGCATAAAAAAATTAAATGATATCTTAAAAAGAGATATCTCTCATTCTATTGAAAAAAGTTGGAGATATGGCAGAGTAGTAAAACTTGCAGAAAACTTAACAATAGAAGAAGTTTTTAAAATACAAGAAAATAGACTTTTTTTACCTGGAATACATATAGTTAGAGATCCTAAAAGAATCTGTTATAATTCAATAGAGAATGCACATATTATAGGGTATGTAAATGAACTTAAATTTGAAGAAATAGAAAATATTGAAGACACAGATCTGAAAGTTGGTGACATTATTGGCAGATGCGGAATAGAACAATACTATGATAAATATCTAAGGGGTAAAACAGGAGGTTTTTATTTTGAAGTAAATGCTAGAGGTAGGCATAACAAAACTTTTACTTACGAACAACCTGTAATGGGAAATCATTTATATTTAACAGTAGATTCTAAACTACAAACTGTGGCTTATGAAGCCTTAAAAAATTCTTCTTCAGGAAAGGGGGCAGCTGTTGCAATAGATGTTAGGACTGGTGCAATAAAATGTTTTGTATCTTGTCCAAGTTATGATTTAAATAAAATTTCCTCACCAAAAAATTATAGAACATATTTAAAAGATAAAAATTTGCCATTTTTTAATAGATGTATTCAAGCTTTGTATCCACCGGGATCAATATTTAAAATAATTACTTTTATTGCTGCACTTGAATATTTAAACTATAATCCTTATATAATACAATATTGTACAGGATACTTTGAACTTGGGGATAGAGTTTACTCATGCTCATTAAGAACTGGGCATAAAAAAATAAACCTTATTTCTGCTATGGCTTATTCTTGTAATACCTATTTTTATACATTAGGATTAGAACTTGGGGTTAGAGTTATTGTTGAATATGCAAAAATGTTTAGATTAGGAGAAAAAACTGGAATAGATATTGCTTCAGAAAAAAAAGGATTTATTCCTACACCTGAATGGAAAAAATCAAAAATGAAAATGGCATGGTTAAAAGGAGATACTGCAATTCTAGCTATAGGGCAAGGTGCCTTGTGGGTGACTCCTTTACAAATGGCAAATTTAATGGTAACCATAGCAAATAGAGGAAGATCTTATAAACCGTATCTTGTTGAAAAAATAGTAGATTCCAACACAAAAGAAATAATATTTCAGCATCAATCAATAGAAAATGCAAGAATAGAACTTGATGAATACACTTGGCAACAGTTACATAAATCTTTAGAAGCTGCTGTTGATTATGGTTCAGCAAAAAGAACAAAATTTAAAAATATTAAAGTTGCTGCAAAAACAGGAACAGCAGAAAATCCACATGGCAAAGATCATGCTTGGGTAGTAGCTTATGCTCCTAGCGATAATCCCAAACTTGCACTTGCAGTTATAGTAGAAAATGGTGGATTTGGTGGCAAAGTTTCTGTCCCAGTAGCAAGAAAAATTTTTAAACAATATTTTAATATTGTTGATGAGCCAGAAGATATAGAGTTGATTCAAGAGGGAAAAAATGTCAAAAATTAAATCTATTTTTGTTAGAATTATAGATAATATAGATTTAACTTTTGTAATATCATTAGCATATTTATTATTTATAGGATTTATTGCAATATATTCTGCAAGCTCAAATATTTCTGGTAATAAGTATATAACTACACAGTTTGTTGCATTATTTATTGGTTTGATAGGTATGTTTTTACTTGTAAATTTTAATTATCAGTACTATAAATATATTGGAAAATTTATATATTTATTTTCTTGTATATTATTAGTTTTGGTATTATTTTTTGGAACAGAACATAAAGGAACAAAAGGATGGTTTGATTTACCTTTTTTCTCTTTTCAACCAGTAGAAATAACTAAACTTATGTTGATTTTATCAATCGCTACCTTTATTGACAAGCATTGGAAAGAAGTAACAAAAATATCTGTGTTTATAAAAACATTGTGTTTTACTATAATTCATTTTCTCCTTATAATGTTACAACCTGACTTTTCATCAACATTATCTTATTTCCCTATAACACTTGTAATGTTGTATGTTGCAGGAGCAAAGTTAACACATATTTTTAGTGTAATTTTGTATGGTTCAATTTCAGTGGTTATTCCCCTTCTTATAACTTTTTTTAAACTTCAACCTAACATTGTTCAAAGTAGTTCAATATTAAGTTTTTTTGTTAATGTCCCATCAAGCTTACAAAGTATAGCATTTATTTCCTGCTCTATAATTTTGATTATAGTGTTAATAAAATGGTTTTTATGTAAGATTAAAATTAATATTAGTTGGAGATATACTATAATATTTTTCTGTATTATTATTGCGGGGGCACTTTCTTCTGTAGTTGTAAACAAAACATTGAAAGAATATCAAAGGAAAAGATTAATAGTTTTTTTAAATCCAGTAATAGATTCTAGAGGAGCAGGCTATAATATTATACAATCCAAAATAACTATTGGATCAGGAAAATTTTCTGGGAAAAAATTTTTTAAAGGACAACAAACACAGTTAGGTTTTTTGCCAGAACAAAGAACAGACTTTATTTTTTCAGTAATAGGTGAAGAGGGTGGATACTTTATTGCACAACTTACACTATTGTTTTATTTTCTGTTTATCTGGAGAGCTTTAGTTGTTGCAAAACAAGCAAAAGATAGATTTGGTTCACTTGTTGCAATTGGTATAGCTACAATGTTTGCTTTTTATAGTGTGATTAATTTAGGAATGGTTATGGGGCTTATGCCTGTAACTGGACTTCCTCTGCTTTTGGTATCTTATGGTGGCTCAAGTATGATGTCATCAATATTTGCAGTAGGAATTTTAGTTTCAATACATATTAGAAGATTTTATTAAAAAAGAACTATAAAATTTATTAATTATTATATGCAAAATAAAGTGGATAAGAATAACCTGCTGAAATTAAATATTTTTAGCAAACATAATTTTAATTTTGTAAATGAATAACAAAATATCTTTGATTGGTAAAGCAATACAAAAAAAATTTTCTCTTTTTGGTATAAATAAAAGTAGAGAAATAACTAGACTTGTGTTTGAAATTTCTAAAAGAGATAGCATAGATTTTATAAGTGTAATAAATTCTATACAAGAAACTAAATATGAAAAAGTAAAAAATTTTCTTTTAGAAAAAAGGTATCCTAAAAGTTATGCTATATCTAAAAAAAATAATTTCTATTTGCCGGATTTAGATATAGATGATAATAATAAAGCAAATTTAAATTTATCAAAATTTAACCCTAAAAATGTTTATTACACAAAAGAAGTTATAAATTCACATTTGTACAATAGAATAAAAATTTTTTATCCTAACTCAAATTTTGTTGAAATAGAAAATTTAAAAAATTTTTTAAAAGAAAATAAATTTTCTATACAAAAATATAACAATAGAAAAGAAAATCTTTTTTTAATCAACGAAAAATATGATTTTTTTAAACCATGTCCATGTAGTAAAAATGTAAAAAGTTGTGCTTACTCGATATTAAACATCGGATACGGTTGTTTGTATGAATGTAGTTATTGTTTTTTGCAGGGATACCAAAATGTTGCAGGAATAATTTTGCCTTGCAATTTAGTAGATTTTTTAAGCATAGAAAAAATAAAACCTGTAAACAATAAAATGTTTTTTTTACCTAGAGTTGGTAGCGGAGAATTTACAGATTCTTTAATTTTTGATGATATAACACTTTTTTCCTATGATATAGTAAAATTTTTTAAAGATAACAAAAATATTAGTTTTGAATTTAAAACTAAAAGTGTAAATATAGATAATTTATTAAAAATTGGTGGGCAAGAAAATATTGTAGTGTCATGGTCTATAAATACAAAAGAAATGATACAAGAAAACGAACATTGTACTCCACAGTTAGAAGAAAGATTAAAAGCTGCTCAAAAATGTGCAAAAGCAGGATACTCTGTTGGCTTTCATTTTGATCCGGTTATATTATATTCAAATTGGAAGCAAGGATATAAAAAAACAATAGAAGAGATATTTGATTTTATAGATATAAAATATATAAAATGGATAAGCATAGGTTCATTAAGAATGGTATCTTCACTTAAAAAAATTATAGAAAATAGATTTGTAGATAACAAAATTTTAGATGAAGAGCTTCTGTTGTCTTATGATAATAAACTAAGATATGAAGAGAATACTAGAGTAAAAATATATAAATATTTAGTTGAAGAGATAAAGAAAAAGAACAAGGATATAGTTGTATATTTGTGCATGGAAAATTCTGGTATTTGGAATAAAATTTTTTAGAATAGGGAGATATTTTGTTATGAAAAAACTTTTGGGTTTATTTTTAATGTTTATTTTTGTTGTTGGCTGTTCTTCAAGACAAAGTGATTTGTCAAATTATGCAAAAGGTATAGAAGCTACAAAATCTAAACAATATGAACAAGCAATAAATTTTTTTAATAAAGCTGTAGATGAAGAAACAAATGTAGAAATAAAAGCTAGTGCTTTGTATAATATTGGTTTTTGTTATGGTATTATGAAAAATTATGAAAAAGAAATAGAATACTATAAAAAATCTGTTGATGTATTTCCTGATTTTCAAGCAGGATTATATGATTTAGGCAAATACTACTATGATAACAATAATTTTGAAAGTGCATCAAAAATGTTCTCTCATTTGGTTGAAGTAAATGATATTCATGAGGGGGCATATTATATGTTAGCATTAGTACAACTTGAGTTGAAAAAAAATGAAGAAGCTATGGCAAATATGAAAAAGGCAGCAGAATTAGATAGTCCAGAGGCAAAACAATTTTTAGAACAACAAGATAAAAATAGCATATAAGGGCAAATGATTATGGAAATGGAAAAAGTTTATGATTCAAAAAGAGTAGAAGAAAAATGGGTAAAATATTGGATAGAAAATAAAACATTTTCTTCTAAAATAGATAAAGATAAAAAATCTTTTACAATAGTTATTCCACCTCCAAATGTTACAGGTTCTTTACATATGGGGCATGCTTTAAATGATTCTTTGCAAGATGCGATTATAAGATTTAGAAAAATGCAAGGTTTTAATACATTGTGGGTTCCAGGAACAGACCATGGCGGAATTGCAACACAAACAGTTGTAGAAAAACTGCTTAAAAAAGAAGGTAAAACAAAATATGATTTAGGTAGAGAAAAATTTGTTAAAAAAATGTGGCAATGGAGACAAGAAACTGGTGACACAATTTTAGATCAATTGAAAAAGTTAGGTTGTGGACTTGATTGGGATAGAACAAGATTTACTATGGATGAGGCATGTTCTAAAGCTGTTAAAAGAGCATTCAAACAGTTTTATGATAAAGGTTTAATTTATAGAGGGAAAAGACTTGTTAATTGGTGTCCTAGGTGCAACACAGCATTGTCAGATATAGAAGTAGAATATCATCCTGAAAAAGGCAATTTATGGTACATAAAATATCCTATAAAAAATTCTAATGACTTTTTAACAGTTGCAACAACAAGACCAGAAACAATGATAGGAGACACAGCAGTTGCAGTTAATCCTAACGATGCTAGATACAAAGATATTGTAGGCAAAACAATAATTCTTCCTTTAGTAGGCAGAGAAATAAAAGTAGTTGCAGATTATATTGTAGATATGCAGTTTGGAACAGGTGCTGTAAAAGTAACTCCTGCACATGATAATGTTGATTATGAAATAGCAAGAAGACATAATCTTGAAATACTTGAGGTTATAGATTCTAACGGTAATATGACGAATTTAGTTGAAAAATATAAATGTATGCCTGCAAAAGAGGCAAGAGAAGCTATAGTCAGCGATTTAAAAGAGCAAGGGTATCTTATAAAAATAGAAGACTATAGCCATAGTGTTGGCAAATGTTATAGATGTGGCACAACAATAGAACCTATAATGTCAGAACAATGGTTCTTAAGAGTTGAAGAAATGTCTAAAAGAGCATCACAAGTAGCGAAAAACGATAAAGTAAAATTTTATCCTGCATCTTGGAAAAAGCCTTACACATTGTGGTTAGATAATTTAAGAGATTGGTGCATAAGCAGGCAAATTTGGTGGGGGCACAGAATACCTGTTTTTTATTGTATTGACGAAAAAGGTGATAAAACAAGTTGCCCACCTATAGTTGAACAAAATACACCAACAAAATGCCCCAATTGTGGAAATACCCATTTAGTTCAAGATAACGATGTATTAGATACATGGTTTTCTTCTGCTATGTGGCCTTTTAGTGTTTTTAATTGGGGAGAAAAACCTGACAATGAAGAACTAAAATACTATTATCCTACAGGGGTTCTTGTAACTGGTCATGAGATACTTTATTTGTGGGTAGCAAGAATGGTTCAGATGGGACTTGAATTTTTAGATGATATTCCATTTAGTGATGTTTTTATTCATGGTATAGTTAGAGATAAACATGGACTAAAGATGTCTAAATCTAAAGGTAATGTTATAAATCCACTTGAAATTATGAATGAATTCGGGACAGATTCGTTAAGATTTGCTCTGTCACAATCAGCAGCACCTGGACGAGATATGCAAATATCAAATGACTCGTTTTTAGCAGCAAGAAACTTTGCAAACAAAATTTGGAATGCTTCAAGATTTATTTTTATGAATAAAGGTAATATTGAAGTGCCACAAGAACCAATAGTTAAAGAAACATCAGATAAATGGATTTTAGATGAATACAATAAAACAATTAAAACAGTAACCTATTCGTTTGAACATTATGATATAGATGTTGTTTCAAGAACACTTTACGATTTTGTTTGGACAAAATTCTGTGATTGGTATATAGAACTTTCAAAAATTAGAATGACTTCTATAAACATTGAAGAAAAGAGACAAGTGTTATCTGTTCTTATATATATTTTGAAAGGTACAATAAAAATGTTAGCACCTATTATGCCATTTATTTGCGATGAGTTATGGTCAATATTAAATAATACTAAAGAAAGTATTGTAAAATCATCTTTTCCAATATACAATGAAAAGTTTGTTTTTTCAAACGAAGCAAATCAAATGGCAATAGTTCAAGAAATAGTTTCTAAAATAAGAAATGTTAGAAGTGAAATGAATATTTCACCAGCAGCTTTTATTACAACAAAAATAAATGTACTGGATGAAAGCAAATTGCCAGTGGTAGATTTTAATAAAAATTATATTAAAGCATTAGGTAAAATAAAAAATTTGATTATTGGCAAAAATATAGCAAGAGAAAAAAATTCTGCTTTAACAGTTGCTACGGGATTGGAAATATTTATACCTTTAGAAGGACTTATAGATATAGAAAAAGAAAAAACAAGAATTTCAAAAGAAATAAAAAATATTATATTAGAGCAAGAAAAGTATAATAAAAAATTGTCTAATCCAAACTTTATTGCAAAAGCTCCCAAAACAGAAGTTGAAAGAATAAAACAGAAACTTTTAGATACACAAAGTAAAATTGCTACATTAAAAGAAACTTTAAAGAATTATGAAAAATAATAAAAAATATATTGATTCCACAATTTTTTAGAAAGTAGATAGCAGTAAATGGATGTTTTTTGATGGATATGAAAAGCAAGAAATTATAAATATTATTAAAAAGTATAATTTAAAAATTATTAAATCGTAAATTACAGCTTACAGATGTTTTTTATAGCAATTACAAATGTCGTTGTATCTTTACAACTGTAATTATAAATGATTGCACAATGTTGCAAAAAAAAAATTTTTTTTCTAGAATTAAAAAGATTGAATTAAAATATTAAGAGGTATTTGTGAATAAAAAAATAAATAAAAAAAGTAAAGTCTGGATAAAACCAAAACTTATGAAGATAAAAACAGGGTTGGATTCGGCAATAACAGCGACTGATATGTCATATTAGTAAATAACAGTTTAATGTAAACTATTTAAAAATGGGGGAATTTTATGAATAATACGGAGTTAGCAAAAGGATTAATAAATAGTAATAAATTAAAAGAAGCAGAAAGCATATTATTGGGCTTGGAAGATAAGTATTCTGTGTTTGAATTGGCAAGGTTAAGACAAATACAAGGAAAAGATATAGAAGCTGAAAAATTATTTTTGAAAACACTTCAAATATCTCCAGAAATAAAAGGGCAAATAGAAAGTGATACAAACTTAGAGTTAGCAAGAATCTATGCAAGGCAGAGAAAAGTAGATTTAGCTACTCAGATGTATTTGAAGGTAACAGATAGGATAAATAGTGAAAGGAACATATATAAAGAATTAGGAAATTTATATATGCAAGTAAGGGATTATCCGAAAGCTAGAGATAGTTATAAAAGAGCATTATCAATTTTTCCAAAAGATATAGATGTAGCACTAAATTTGGGAATAGCATATAGAATGTTAGGGCAAGATGAAAAAGCAGAGGAATTGTTTAGTGCTTTGTTAAAAATAAAAGAAATAAGACAAGATAAGTTTATGTATAACAAAGTATTAAATGAATATGAGATATTGTTAAAGAGAGAATATTTGGAGTCTCATCCTAGCCAAATAATGAATACAATAACAAACAGATGTAATATAGGATGCAGATCATGTGATATATGGAAAGATAGCAATTGGCAACAGAATGAAAAAAGAATGAAAGAAGTAGTGGATTTGTTCCCATATTTGGAGCAAGCATCATGGTTAGGAGGAGAAGCTTTTTTGTACAAAGGTTTTGAAGATATATTAGAAGAAGGGTTTAAATATAAAAATATGGAGCAAACGATACTAACAAATGGGTTGTTGTTGACAAAAAATAGTTTAGAGAAGTTGTTAAAAGAGAAAGTTGTATTGTGGATATCGATAGATGCAGGTAAAAAAGAGACCTATGAGTATTTAAGAAGAGGTGCAAGTTGGAATAAACTTTGTAAGAATTTAGAGATGATAAAAGAAGCAAAAGAGTCAAGAAAGAGCAGTGGAAACAAAGTAAATATGAAGACTTTGTACAATGCAGTAATAAGTAAGAGTAATTATACCGAGATGATGGAAATGTTAGAAATGGCGAAGAAATATTCTTTTGATAGAATAAGATTTCAACCAATATTTGGGACAGGAGAAGAAAATATATTTTTAAACAAAGATTTGAAAGCAATCAAATATATATATGATTTATTAGATTTGTTAAAAGCAAGAGCAGAAGAATACGAAATAGAAGTAATATTTGACTCTTTATTTCCAACAAAAGAGCATCCGATATATAGAGATTTAAATATGAAGTATGTGGAAAATAATAATTATTCGTTGAGAAAGACAGCAAGAAAAGTAGTAAGTTGTATGTCTCCATGGAAGAAAGTGGTAATAGATAGTAAAGGGACGATGAGAATGTGTATAAATAGTAACGATTATTTAGGCGACAGTGAAAAAGAAACGATAAAAAATTTTTGGAACAATGAAGGAATGCAAACATACAGAAGATGTTTTGGCAAGCTAATGGGATGTTCAGGAAAATATTACAAGATGAGTTTTAGTGGGCCTGAAGATGTTCTTGATGATGTTGATACTGATATTGATGTAGCAGAATGTTAGTAGTTAGAAATATTTGCTGGTTAGAGTTTCATCTAACGAGTCTGATGTTGTAGGATTTTGTTAGTTTTTTAAATTACTTGTGAGTTGTTTTAGGAAGTTTTATAATTTTTTTTAAAGTGTGTTTTAAAGTGCAGTGTTTTAAAAAAAATTCTCTTTGAGAAGTTCTGTGTTTGGTTAAAGTCTTTTTAGTGTTTTTATTTTTATAAAGTATTATCAGTTAGGATCTTTTTATGAAAAAGAATTGATTGGTTTGCTTTATGAGTTATAAGTTTCTCTTTTTTCCCTTTTTTAAAAAGAAAATGCTTGTGTTTAGATGTATTTAAAAATAACAAACAGAACAGTGTAATATAGAAACAGTTTAAAGTATTTTTATGTTTGTAAATATATAAATGTGCAATTATATTCAGTTTCAACAAATAAAATAATTCATCTTATGTTATAGATTTCTTAAGTATTCAAACTACTATTATTTTTTGTGAGTAACTTTGTGGAAAATATAGAAAAATTATGCTTGATAATTAATGGTTTTGTAGTTCTGTAGAAGGAACTAAATAAAAAGTTTCTTGCTTTATAAAAAATATAGTAAGATGATTATTGTTTTTTCTTTACACATGCACTTTAGTTTGTGATGAAATTATAATGACAGAACATTGTACAAGAGAAACTTTTCTTTTACATATAAATTCTTTTAATTCTATAATGTAATATTAATTCGTTTATATTAGCCTTTCGTCCTTTTTTAGTTTATAAAAAGTTTATTTTTGTTTTTGTTGCTGATTCCTTTTTTATTTGATAAAATGGGCACAATGAAGCTTTGTATTAAGAAAATTTTACAGAAAAACAACATTGCATATCTAAAGTTTATAGATAAGAAAAATTCTTCTGTAGCAGAAAAATTTAAAAATATTCCTTGTCAAGAAAGGGCAGTTTTACTACCACATTGTATGAGGAATAGCAAACAATGTAAAGCACTAGATGAAGGAACTTTTTATAGTTGTGCTAAGTGTGGTTGCTGTAAAATAGCACAAATACAAAAACTTGCAGAAGAACTTGGTTATCGAAAAGTTTATATAATGAAAGGTGGAAAAGCAATACATAATATTTTAGTTGAACAAAAAATAAAGGCAGTTGTTGCTGTTGCTTGTCACTTTGAGGGTGTGCAGGGTATAAAAATGACAGACAGTTTAAAAGTGATAGCACAATTTATACCGTTGCTTAAAGATGGTTGTTATAATACAGATGTTGATGTTAATGATGTTGAAAAAATAATGAATATAATTTAGCAGAATTTTTGAGAGTTTATTGTAAAAAACACTTTATGCTTTTTAAGTTTATAATTTATGATATAGAATGTTAAAGGTACAAATTTTTCTGTTGTATTATAAATTTTATACAAAGTAAGAAAGTTTTTATATATTATATTTTTATACTAAATTGGAGTTGTCAGTGGATAAATTAAAATTTACAGAATTAAATTTAAGTCAAGAAATATTAAAAGCGGTGACTGATATGGGTTTTGAGGAAGCAAGTCCTATACAATCGCTTGCAATACCAAAAATGATAGAAGGTGTAGATATTATAGGACAAGCACAAACAGGGACTGGAAAAACTGCAGCATTCGGTATTCCTATTCTTGAAAAAATTTCGCCAAAAGAAAAAAAAGTTCAAGCTCTTATTATGTGCCCTACAAGAGAATTAGCAATACAAGTTGCAGAAGAGTTAAAATCTTTGTCAAAATATAAAAAAGGAATAAATATTGTTCCCGTTTATGGTGGGCAACCGATAGGTAGACAAATGCTTGCACTTAATAAAGGTGCACACATTGTTATTGGCACACCGGGAAGAATAATTGATCATATAGAAAGGAAAACAATAAAATTAGATAACACAAGAATTGTTGTTTTAGATGAAGCAGATGAGATGCTTGATATGGGTTTTAGAGATGATATAGAACTAATACTTGGCTCGTTGCCACAACAAAAGCAAACAGCATTTTTTTCTGCAACAATGCCAAGAGAATTTTTATCTTTAACAAGAAAATATCAAAAAAGTCCAATAAATATAAAAGTTGTTCACGAAAAACTTACAGTTCCACAAATAGAGCAATTGTACTGTGAAGTTAGAGAACATCAAAAACTTGAAGCTCTTGCAAGATGTATAGATATGGCAGATGCAAAACTTTCGTTAGTATTTTGTAATACTAAAAGAAGGGTGGATGAAGTAACAGCACAACTACAAGTTAGAGGATATTCTGCAGATGCTATTCATGGGGATATGACTCAAACTCAAAGAGATAGAGTTATGGACAAGTTTAGAAATTGCAAAATAGAAATTCTTGTTGCCACAGATGTTGCAGCAAGGGGTATAGATGTTGATGATGTTGAGGCTGTTTTTAATTTTGATATTCCACAAGATATAGAATCTTATGTTCACAGAATAGGTAGAACAGGCAGGGCAGGAAGAACGGGTAAAGCATATAGTTTTGTGGCTGGTAAAGATATTTATAAAATTAGAGATATCCAAAGATATACAAAAGTTAATATAACTAGAATGCCGGTTCCTTCTCTTGCAGATGTTGAAAATATTAAAATATCTTCGTTTATGGAAAAACTTAAAGAAACTTTAAAGAAGAATACTTTTGAAAAGTATGTTTCAAAAATAGAATCTTTAATAACAGATAATACTACATCTGTAGATGTTGCAGCAGCATTGTTTGAAATGATGTTACAAGTAGAAAATCCTGAAAAACACGAAGATATAGATATGAATGTAAATTATCATAAAAGAGACTTTTTTAGAGATAAAAATTTAAAACAGAAAAATTCAAGAAACAATAGAAACAGACATGGATTAGAAACAGGAATGGCTAGACTTTTCATAAATATAGGTAAAAATAAAAATGTTAGAGCTGGTGACTTTGTTGGTGCAATAGCAGGTGAAGCACAAATGAATGGCGATTTAGTTGGAGCAATAAATATATTTGATAAGTATACTTTTGTTGATGTTCCAAAAGAATATGAACAAAAAGTAATAGATGCTTTAAATAATAGTAATATAAAAGGTAACAAAGTAAAAGTAGAAAAAGCTCAAAGTAGATAAGGGTATCAATGATATTTTTTATACAAAAGTGGAAGATTAAAAAATTGTTTAAAAAGTTGAATTGTAGTATAAAAAGTTAAAACAATTTTATAGTTGAAGCAGTTTAATGAATAAGGTAGTTAATCATATTTCATCATTGATTAAATTTATTATAGTATATAGGCTAAAAGTTGCGAACCAGTTTTGGAGGTATTATGCCATTGTTTGAGTTTGTTTGTAAAAAATGTGGAAATAAATTTGAAAAAATAGTTTTTTCAATAAATAACGAAGAAATAAAATGTCCTAGTTGTAATAGTAAAGAATTAGAAAAACAATTTTCTACTTTTTCTTCAGCTTCTTCAAATAGTAGTTGCTCGAATAAAGGGTCTAGCGACTGCATTTCTAAACAACAAAATCATTGTTGTAATGGTTGTTGTCATCATTAATAAAATTTTATATTTGTTATCTAAACAAAATTGTATTAAACAACAAGTATGAATTCAAGTTGCTAATGCAACTGGGAATGTAGATTGCTTTTTAAAAATTTTTTAGATGGTAGCTATACTTATTCTTTTTTTGATTTTAAATAATATTTATTTTTCAGGAATTAAAAATCCTCTATTAATATCTTCTTGGTAAATAAAACTAACTTTTGCCATAACTTCTTCTTCACCAATAATTTCAGTAATATTATCTATTAATCTCTTAAGAGCTTCTTGATTATGGTAATAAATGTTAATTTTATAGTTTTTTCTTACTTTAAATATATGTTTTAATATATTGTGGTCTGATTCGGCTAGAGAATGCCCTACTACATGAAATGTAAGAGTTTCGTTAACTGGTAGATTACCTAACATTATTAATAGATTTTGGTAATCTTCTATTGTTGCATATCTGTGCCGTTGATTATGTTTTTTAAACACATTAAATTCAACATTAATTTCTTCTTTGTCATTTAAACCTTTTCCTAAAATTAAAACATCCATATATATATGTAATATCCCCATTTTTTTAATACTGTTAATTCGCATTATTATACCTTATTATTTAAAGTGGGACTAATTTTTTCTAAAAATTTTAGTATTAGAATGTATAAGATATGAAATAAAATAAAATTTTGGACTAAAAATTAAAGTGGTTGAAGCATATCTTATGCGGTTCAACCACTTTTTTTAAAATTCTTACAAAGTTGTTTTGTATTTTTTTATAAAATCCCGATAAAAACTTTCGGGAATGACAAAGAATAAAAATTTTTTATTTTTAGATTTTTTGTTTTAAAAAAAACTTATTATTTAGTTTTTCTCTTTTTCTTTTCTAAAAATCTAATTATTACATTTTCTTTCTATTCTTATTTCTTTATCCTTTCATACATCTTACTTTAATATTCCAAAGATTCTATATCAAACCGTGTGCTAACATAGCCTCAGCAACTTTTTTAAATCCTGCAATGTTTGCACCATTTACTAAATTACCCGGTGTACCATATTCTTCTGCAGCTTCTTTGGCATTTTTATGAATATTTATCATTATTTGATGCAATTTGTTATCAACTTCTTCAAAAGTCCAAGAAAGTCTTTGTGAATTTTGTGCCATTTCAAGACCTGATGTTGCTACTCCACCAGCATTTGAAGCTTTACCAGGAGCATAAGCTATTTTTGCTTTTATAAATGCTTCAACAGCATCTGGAGTTGAAGGCATATTTGCCCCTTCTACAACTGCTATAACACCATTCTTAAGTAATGTTTGTGCAGCTTTTCCGTCAAGTTCATTTTGTGTTGCACATGGCAGTGCTATATCGCATTTTATTGTCCAGATACCTTTACAACCTTCTGTATAAACTGCTCCTTTCTTTAAGTTTGCATATTCTTTAATTCTTTTTCTTTCAACTTCTTTTAATTGTTTTACTATACTTAAATCTATGCCATCTTTATCGTAAATATAACCGTTAGAATCTGACATTGCAACAACTTTTGCCCCCAAACTTTGAGCTTTTTCTACTGCATATATTGCAACATTTCCGGAACCTGAAACTACAACAGTTTTTCCTTCAAAAGATGTTTTTCTATCTTTTAACATTTCATTACAGAAATAAACAACACCATAACCTGTTGCCTGTGTTCTTGCAAGAGAACCACCATAAGTTAATCCTTTACCTGTTAAAACTCCATGAAAAACATTTCTTATTCTTTTATATTGGCCAAACATATATCCAATTTCTCTTGCACCTGTTCCTATATCACCTGCAGGAACATCTGTATCTGCATCAATATACTTGCAAAGCTCTGTCATAAAACTTTGGCAAAATCTCATAACTTCATTATCCGATTTACCTTTAGGGTCAAAATCTGAACCACCTTTTGCACCACCCATCATTAAACCTGTTAATGAATTTTTAAAAATTTGTTCAAACCCTAAAAATTTGATTGTACTTAAATTTACTGAAGGATGAAGTCTTAATCCCCCTTTATATGGTCCAAGAGCTGAATTAAATTGTACTCTAAAACCTCTGTTTACATGGAAAACACCTTTATCATCTTGCCAAGGAACTCTAAACATTATCTGTCTTTCAGGTTCAACAATTCTTTCAAGAATACTTGCATCTTGATACTCTTTGTGCTTTTCAACAACTGGACTAATTGATTCTAAAACTTCTTTTACTGCTTGTAAGAACAAAGTTTCACCTTGATTTCTTTGTTCTACTTCTTTTAACACTTTTTCTACATAAGCATTCATTCTTTTTGCCCCTTATATAAATTTTTTCATAAAAAAAGAATAATTCAAATTTGTGCTTTTTCTTAAAAGCATTGTTAGAAAGCATTCTTACTTTCTACAGAGCTTAAGGACTCTTTATATTTTACAAAAGCTCTGTTAAAAAAGAAACTTACTCTTTAGCCAGCCTATTAGAGTTTCCTCTCTTTTTGGAAAGCCCAATTTCAAAAAGCCCCTTTGCTTCCTTGAATTATTCAATTATTATATAAAATTTTTAAGTTTTATTAGAAAATATTCTACATCTTTGTTTTTTTAGTTGTCAATATACCAAACATCTAGCTTTAGTCGTATCTTAAAGCTTCAATTGGGGAAAGTTCAGAAGCTTTTTTTGCTGGCCATAATCCAAAAACTATACCAACAATAGCAGAAAATCCTACTGACAAAACTATAGAAAATGTTGAAATAAAAGTAGTCCACCCTGCAACTTTTGAAATAATAACAGAAATACCTACACCTAAACTTACACCTAATATTCCACCAAGCAATGATAACACTGAAGATTCTATTAAAAACTGTAACAATACTGCTATCTTTGTTGCACCTATAGCTTTTCTTAAACCAATTTCTCTAGTTCTTTCACTAACACTTACAAGCATTATATTCATAATACCTATACCACCAACTATTAATGAAATACCTGCTACTGCACCTAAAAGCATTGTCATGGTTTTTGTAGTAGATGTAAGCATTTTAATCATATCCGACATATTTCTTATTCTAAAAGCATCTGCTTGTTCAGCTGTAAGTTTATTTCTTTCAAGCATTGTTTTTAATAGATAAGTTTCTGTTTCTTCTAATTTTCCCTTTTGAACTTCTACAGCAACACTAGAAATATATTTTGTTCCAAGCAATCTTTTCATTGCAGTATTTAATGGAACTATTACAATATCATCTGCATCTCTATATCCTTGTGCACCTTTTACCGGTAATATTCCTATAACTCTAAATTTTTTTCTATTTATTTTTATATATTTACCAACTGGATTTTCGTTACCAAAAAGATTTTTTACAACAGTTGTTCCTATAACACAAACTTTTGACAGCTTCTCATTTTCAGATTTTGTAAAAAATCGTCCATATTGTGGAACTGCATTTTGTAGATACTGATATACTGGGGTTGCCCCTGTAATAGATGTGTTCGTATTCTTGTTGCCATAAACTACTTGCACTGAACCACTAACATTAGGATCTATATTTTTTATTAACTCTGTATTT
>CAMVLN010000003.1 GCA_947168325.1 uncultured Elusimicrobia bacterium
ATCTCTTCTGTATATCTATCCAACTTAGCTACATCGTTTTCTATTGAATATTTACTATAAAGCTCTTTAAATTTTTCCATCCCTACTTTTACATATTCCCACTCACTCGCTGTTAGTTCTGCCCCTAAATATCTCCTATAATACTCTTTGAAATCACTTATATATGAAACTTCTATTTCCGTTTCACTATTAGACAATACTGTCCTTATTGCATCTACCAACTTCCTTTCTTCTTTTAACAATTCTACTGGGTTTATCCTTGATACTTCCTCTTTTACTGCAATAAATTTATCCAACATAGGATATTCTTCTTTCATATCTTTCTTCGTCGCTATACAATAATCCCTTATACATCTACTTATCTCTTTTATATCTGTTAAGTTCTCTGTCCTCTCTATTAATTCCTTATATTGCTTATATGTCACTTCCCTCTTTATCTCTTCTGTTATCCTTACTAGCTCCTCTTTTAAGGCTTTTTCGTTTATCCCTCTCCCTCTATATGTCCCTAAATATATTTGTAAATTCTTGTATCCTTCTACTTTTATATTGTTCCTCTTTGCATAACTAAATAGCCTTCTTAGATACCTTTCTTCCGTTATTTCCCCTCTGTTCCTTGCTTCTATCAATTCGCTAAATCTCTCGTTCTTATACCCTAAATGTTTCTCCCTTAAAAATTCTATTTCTCTTTCTATCTTCTTTATATATCTGCCTATCTCTTCCTTAGCTTTTATTATTTTCGATAACCTCTCTATATTCCCTAAATACAATCCTTTCTCTTCTATCCCTCTTAATATCCTTTCCTTGCCATTTGTTATTGAATAATATTCCGTACCTGTTAGTTTACCTTCTTTTATTAGTCCTTCTAGTATCCCTTTCTTATATCTAGTTTTTATTTTAGAAAATATACTTGTATCTATTTCCCCTACTGCTCCCTCTACATACACCCTTTCTACTTTATACCTCTTTGTTATCCCTTCTATTATGCTTGATATGTTCTTTTGTACACTATAATCACAATGCAAATCTTGTATGTTTATTACCACTGTTTGGCTTCCATTATTATTTATCCCTATCACTTTCCCGTATCTCTCGTTCAACAATCTCCCTTGTTGCTGTATCCCTTTTGTATCAAATATATTTTGCATCACTACAGAACTTACTCCAACTGCTGTATATCCTACATTACTCATCACTGTCATCATTATGCTACTTGCTACTACTACTGCTATTGCTTTCTTTACCTTTACTATCATTCTTTATTCCTTCCTTTTATTCCTTCTCCATTTTCCTTACTTGTATCCTTCTTATTATTCTTTTCAGCTCCCATCCATCCCACACATAATATCTTTTTTTCTTTTTATTATAAAAATATATCATATATTTAAATTTATTAAAAACCTTTCTTATTCTTAATTTTACTATACACGAAAAAACATATAAAACATTTTTTATACTAATAAATTATTTTATTTAAAGGATACTCTATAATTCCTTCAGCTCCAGCTCTTTTAAGTGCAGGAATAACTTTTTTTACTATATTTTCTTCAATTATAACTTCTAAAGCTATCCAATTACTATCACTTAAATTTGAAATAGTAGGTTTTTTTAATGCAGGCAAAATTTTTTCAACTTCAGGCAACTTTTTAGAAAGTATATTCATTTTTAAACCAACCATACCTTCTGCATTTAGTGCTCCTTGCAAAAGAATTGAAAGATTCTCTATTTTCTCTCTTTTTGAATTATCTTTCCAAGCATTATCATTTGCAATAAATCTTGTTGTAGACGACAGAATTTCTTCAACTATTCTTAAATTATTTGCCCTAAGTGAAGAACCAGTTTCTGTAAGTTCAACAATAGCATCAACTAATTTACCAGCTTTAGCTTCTGTTGCACCCCAAGAAAATTCTATGTTTGCTTTAACTTTATTTTTTAAAAAATATTTTTTTGTATAGTTTAAAAGTTCTGTAGCAATCCTTTTGCCTTGTAAATCTTTTATACTTCTAACATTTGAATCATTAGGAACAGCAAGAACCCATCTAACAGGTCTAAATCCCGACTTTGCATATCTAAGTTCACAAACTTCTTTAACTTTTGCACCCGTCTCACATATCCAATCAAAACCTGTAAGTCCCGCATCAAATACTCCATCTTGAACATATTTTGCCATTTCTTGCGATCTTACTAACATAACTTCTATCTCATCATCACTACAAGTAGGAAAGTAAGATCTTGAAGAAATATTTATTCTTATACCTGCTTTTTTAAATAATTCAACTGTTGAATCTTGTAAGCTACCCTTTGGGAACCCTAATCTTAATTTTTTCACCTTATTTTTTTCTCCTTTAAAACAACATATAATTTTGTATATTTTTTATTTTTTTATTATCAATAAAACTTGGAATATATTTCCCAAAGATAGGCAAAGTTACTTTAGATAATTTTGAAATTATTGAAGTAGTTTTTTCAATTTTAGATTGTATTTGATTTGCATAAACATCTAAACTTGGAATTATTACATTTGCAGACAGTATGAACCATAAAAAAAAACCAAAACAAGCACCGGCTAATTTATCAAATATAGATAAATATAAAAATTTAACTATTTTAAAAATAAAAACACCAACTAAAAATATTATTATTGCAACTGCAACAAAAACGAAATAATAATTTATACCAACTTGGTACGGATAATTTTCTGCTAATATTATCGCAAAAAAACCAGAAACTACAGCAAAAAAACTTTTAATAATTCCAGCATAATAGCCGATGTATAGTAAAAACAATAACAATAAAATTATACTAATATCTATTGCCAAACTTAACATAATGTGTGAATAACTATTCCACTAGCCAATTTTGGAAAAAAGTAAGTTGACTTTTGTGGCATATTTTCATTATTTAATGCAATTTCTTTTATAGCTTCTACAGGAGTTGCAGGAACTATAATTGCAATTTTGTTTGTTTTACTAGCCAATTCTACAGCTTCCTTTTCATCTTTTACATAAATATATTTATCTGCAGAAACTTGTTCTTTTGGTATCAATATATTATGTAATATACTTACACCTAAATTTCTAAAAGCTTCACAATTTTCTGGCATAGCTTTATTTAATAATTCAGTATCTTTTATAACCAATGTCCTATAATTTCCATCTTTAACAACCATAATAGGTTGAACTTTTTCTTTTTGTAACTTTATAAAATCTTCTTTAGGTAAAATATTAAAATATTTTTCAATGTTTTCCTCTAGATTTTTTGGCTCTTCAATAACTCTATGAGTAGGCCATATAGAAATACCTTCATCTTCCATTGGGCATAAAAAAGCAAGAACATAACCATATTCTTTTGTATCAGAAAAATTTGAATCTTTACCTTTTATGTATTGCAAATAATTCCATGAAGTTTCATATCTATGATGACCATCAGCAATGAATGTTTTTTTATTCTTTAAACAATTTTCAACTTCTTTAACTATTTTTTCATCACTTACAACCCAAACTTTATGATTAGTTTTTTCATCATCTGTTGCAACAGATGTTGGCTTTTTTGTAGAAATATCTTTACATAAATTAATAATTTTATTACTATCATCATTAAACAACAAAAATATTGGGCTTAAATTTGCTTCTACAGATTTTAAAAGATTTAATCTATCTTCTTTTGGTGCCGAAAGAGTTTTTTCGTGAGCTTTTACTGCCCCTCCACAAGGATTTTCAATTTTTAATGCAGCAAAAAAACCTCTTCTTACCATTTTTATACCATGGTCCATAAATTCTTGTTCATAAAAATAAAGAGCTGGTTTATCTTCTTTTAATAAGACACCTTTAGATAACCATTCCTTAAACAAAACACTTGCTTGTTCATATTTATTTTTTGTCCCTTGTGAATCAGAAAGTTCAAGCTTTACCATATTATACTGAGATTTTTTCTTTAGTTCTTCTTTTTGACTTGGACTTATTACATCATAAGGAGGACATATTTCATTTGTAATATTTTCTTTTGCATATCTAACACCATTAAATGCCTTTATAATAGCCATTCTAATTACTCCCAAAAATTTAAAATTTTATTGATTTTACATAATATCTTAATATATTGTCAAAAAAATTTTCTTTATTTTATGCTCTTATAAATTATATCAATTATTTTTATTTATAATCGTATCTTTTTTATTTGCTAATTTTATTGGATAGCTTGTAGTATAGTGAGCTCCTCTACTTTCCTTTCTTGTCTTTGCAGATTTTATTATTATTTCAGCTACATCTACTATATTTTTTATTTCTAAAAGTTCCATACTAACTTTAAAATCTCTAAAATGTTTCTTAACTTCTTCTTTAATAATATTTAATCTTTTTTGTGCCATCAAAAGTCTCTCATCAGTTCTAACAATACCCACATAATTAGACATAAGTCTTCTAACTTCTTCCCAATTATGCAACATTATAGTAGAATCGCCATTACCTGTACTTTTATTAATAAAAATTTTTATATTTTCATTTATTTTAATATTGGGTAACATTTCTTTACTTTTTTGATATGCAAACTGGGCAAAAACAAGCCCTTCTAACAAAGAATTAGAAGCAAGTCTGTTTGCCCCATGTAAACCATTACAGGCATTTTCCCCAATGGCAAATAAGTTTGTTATAGAAGTTTGCCCATATTCATCTACTTTTATTCCACCACAACAATAATGTGCAGCTGGAACAACCGGTACCATATCTTTTGCCATATCTATTGAATATGACAAACATTTTTTATATATATTAGGAAACCTTTTAACTATAAACTCTTTTCCCCTATGTCTTATATCTAAATATACAAATTTATCTCCACTTTTTTTAAGTTCTGTATCTATTGCCCTTGAAACAATATCTCTTGGAGCTAAATCTTTTAGTTTATGATATTTTTGCATAAACGGTTCACCTTTTTGATTTTTAAGTATCGCTCCTTCCCCCCTAACCGCTTCTGAAATCAAAAAAGATTTAGCTGCTGGATGATACAAACATGTAGGATGAAATTGAATAAATTCCATATTGGATATATCTGCTCCAGCTCTATATGCCATAGCAATTCCATCACCTGTTGCTATATCAGGATTAGAGGTATATAAAAAAACTTTTCCTATTCCACCGCAAGCAAGAACTACAACTTTAGCTAAAAAAGTTTCAACTATAGATTTATTTACATCATACACATAAGCTCCACAACACTTTTTATTTTCATCAATAATCAAATCTATTGCCATATTGTATTCATATATATTTACATTTTTAGCTCTTCTAATATTTTCTACAAGAACTTTTTCTATTTCTTCACCTGTAATATCTCCAGCATGAAGAATTCTTCTTTTACTATGTCCACCCTCTAAACCAAGTTCAAACTCAAAACTATTGTACTCTTGTTTTGCAAACTTCATTCCCATATTTATCAATTCTTTTATTCTATCAGGAGCAGATTTTACAGCAATGTCTACTATTTTCTTATTACAAAGGCCATCACCTGCAACAATAGTATCTTGTATATGCTCATCAAAAGTATCATCTTTATCTATAACACAGGCAATTCCACCCTGTGCTTTTCCTGTGGCCGAATCAAACAACTTTTTTTTTGTTATAAGTGAAACTGTTCCTATTTTGCATGCTTTTAAAGCAAAACTAAGCCCTGCTATTCCGCTTCCTATAACTAAATAATCTGCTTTTATCATTTTTATTCTTTTCTATTTTAAATCACTAAATAAGTTTAAATTTTATTTGTTGTAAGTTTTATTTGTCTATTTTTAATATCTATATATATCTAATTATCTATTTAATTTACAATTATTTTATAATAGTTTTATTTTTCACAAACCATATTATCTATAAGCCGAACATTACCAACTTTAACCGCAACAGCAATTACAATATTTTTATCCAAATCTGTAACTTCTTGTAAATTTTTAGAATTTCTTATTTCAATATAATCTATTTTACTATTAGGAATTTTTAAACTATTTTCTTCTACAACTTGTTTTATATCTTCAATTTCTTTACCTTCACAAAACAACTGTTTAGCCAAACATAAAGATTTATATATTCCTGTTGCCTGAACCTTTTCTTCTTTTGATAAATATGTATTTCTGCTAGACATTGCAATTCCCGACTCTTCTCTAACTATTGGACAGCCTACAATTTCAATATTAAAATTTAAATCCTCAACCATTTGTTTAATAATTATATATTGTTGATAATCTTTTAACCCAAAATATGCTCTTTGAGGCATAACTATATTGAAAAGTTTTGCAACTATTGTACATACACCTTGAAAATGTGTTGGCCTTGTAATGCCACACATTATTTTTGATACATTATTGTTATAAATATAAGTTGAAAAATTTTTGTTATATAGTGTTTCATTTGTAGGCAAAAACAAAAAATCTACCTTATTATCTTGGCAAACTTTTATATCTTTTTCTATTGGTCGTGGATATTTTTCATAATCTTCATTTGGGCCAAACTGTATAGGATTTACATATACTGAAACAACTGTAATATCATTTTGTAAAACAGACTTTTTTATTAGAGAAACATGCCCCAAATGTAATGCCCCCATAGTAGGAACAAAGCCAACATTCTTTCCTTCTTTTTTTAATTCTTCTATTATTTTTTGTAATTCTTCTGGTTTGTTTATAACTTTCATTTATATGTATTAACCTCTTGAGGAAAATTCAATTCTTTAACTTCTTTACTATACTGTTTTGTAGCATCTTGAATAATTTGTGCTAAATTTGCATATTTTTTTACAAATTTTGGAGTAAAATCTTGAAACATTCCAAGCAAATCATCTATAACTAAAACTTGTCCATCACAATATTTGCCTGCACCTATACCTATAGTTGGAATATCCAACTTTTCTGTAACAAACTTCGCTACTTGCTCTGGAATACCTTCAAAAACTATCATTGATACACCAACAGATTGCAACAACAAAGAATCTTCCAATAATTTTTTTTGAGACTGATTATCTCTACACTGAACTTTGTACCCTCCCATTTTATCTATAGATTGTGGCATAAGTCCTAAATGACTAACAATTTTTATACCCTCATTTATTATTGATTTGATTGACTCTATAATTTCAACTCCACCTTCAAGTTTAACCATATCTGCACCACAATCTATAAGTTTTTTTGCATTTTCTACTGCTAATTGTGTATTATCCTCATAAGATTTATATGGCATATCTGCAACAACTACAACTTTATCTTTATTTGTTCCTCTAACTACTGCTGATGTATAATGTATCATATCTGCCATAGTTACTGACAATGTATTTTTATAACCTAACTTTGTCATACCAACAGAATCGCCAACGAGGAACATATCTATATTCGATTGTGACAATATTTTTGCCATAGTTGCATCATAACAAGTTGTCATAACAATTTTTTCTTTATTTTTTTTCATTTGCAAAAAATTTTTTAACATATTTTGTCCACCATAAAGCTTTAGTAAATTTTTTATAAAATATTATTTATTAAAAAATTATTATACCTCTTTACTTAATAAAAAAATATTTTTTGAAAATATATTTCTATTTTCATTAAAACTGATTTATACTTTTCATGAGGTAAAAAACTTAAAACTTATCAAAAAAAGACATCACCCAATTTTGGACTGATGTCTATAATATAAATAGGTTAAAACAACAATTATCAACTAACAGTAATATCTACAGATGCTACTACACCTTGACAAGACAAATATATCTTTCCATTTCCGCTTTGCTTTGCAAGAAAATTAACTGTCCTAGAAGTTACAAAATAAAACTCGCCCAATTCTACAGGAAACACTGACCAGCTAACAGGCTCATCAACCTCTTCCTTTGCGCTATTTCTTATGATAGATTTTAATTGGTATATATTCCCTACACTATAAGAAATACCATCCGCTGGCTCTATTTGTAAAACCATTGCATTATTCGTCAACTTATCCCTTTTAGTACATCCATAAAAACAAGATACAAGACAAACAAATGACAATAAAAATAAAATTTTTATATAACTCATAAACTCTTTCCAATCTAAACAGAAAATCTAGTTTTATAGCTCAACATAAAACCATCCTTTCCATAAGCATAAAAATTAAATTTCTTATAACCATAATCTTCTGACTGTTTATTTGCAACAATATAAGCATCAACAATAGAAAATAACCAGCTAGCAACCGCAACACAACCAAAAATTCTAGATACATTTAAATCTTTTTCATAATCGTCATAATAAGAAGACTCTATGGCTCCTAATTCCTTATATCTTTCATAATCACCTTCAGATTTATTTAAGTAATAAAATGCACCAAAAACAGAAACTGCAAAAACACCAAACACTATCCACCCTTTTGTTCTCTGATAATTCCAACCCTGACCCCAACCAGGCATAATAGCAGAACGAATAAGAGCATTTGTTGGAGTATATTCCGAAAAATCACAAGTGAATGCACTTGCATCTGCACAATTTAACAAAACTATAGAAATAATAACAACAAATATTTTTTTTAACATATTATTAATCTTTAGTAAATCTTATATTATCTATATAGACTGTTCCACCATTAGTTGGTATACCATCTTTATCTACAGCTAAAGCTAAACCTACAACGAACTTCAAATTATCCATCTGTACACCTGTAATATCAATTTCCACTTCTTGCCATGTAGATGTTATTTCTGAACTTGTTACACTATATGTAATCTTATCAGGAATTGATAATTTAAAAACACAATTATTGTACAAATTTCCTCTTACATAAAACTTCAACCATTTATACCCACTATTTGTTAAATCTATGATACCACCTATCTCATTCCTAGATTGCATTCCAAAACCAAAAAATGTCTTTTCAGGACTTTTTGAATTTCCTCCCCATGTAAATTTTATACATCTTGTTCCTGACTGAGGAGCATTTGTACATTTAGTATCCAGTGTAGCATTATTCCAACTATCACAGAATGGATCATCTTTCCATACATAAGGTTCAGAATTTCCTTTAGTATTAAACTCATCATCGTACAGATACCATGTATCTGGCCAAGCAGCAATGGGAGCATTGAGACCTAGCAATGCATCTACAGGATATTTTTCACATGAAGTAAAAAATACAACACAAACAAAAAAGATAAATAAAAATTTATTAAAAATCCTATTCATAAACAACAAAACAAAAAAATATTTTCTTTAAAGGTCAAACCTAATTTAAATATAAAACACAGTTCTATACCATTTATTCACTACTAATTACACACTAAAACCTTTTATAACAAACAGCCTTACAACTTATTTATATGCGAACTACAAAATAACAAACAATAATACATATACTACTTTAAATTTTAATCTCTTTTGAGGATAGGAAAATTATTCCTAATCCTATCCTCAAACAAAGAAAAATAACTATTTATAAGAAATATTATCTAAATAAAAAACACATCCATTTGGATTATCTTTTTTAGATAATGCGAAACAAAAACCACCTATAATATAACTCAAATCTTTGCCTTTTAAATCTATAGTATACTCTTTCCATTCTTTTGTAAGAATTATAGACTCTATTGATGCTGAATCAGAATCCGGATATTCACCCGTGATACCACCAACTTTAAATTCAGCTATTTTTTCACCACCTTTTGCCCCTCTAGCCCAAAAAGTCAACTTTGTTGCCCCTGTTAAATCGTATCCTCCTTTTTTATCCCCCCAATTATTTGCTGGTTGTTGCCAAAAAATACCTCCCCAACCCTGACCCTGTGTCTTCTTTGCACTGTACGATATTTTTATACAACTTTTTCCTTTTTTTGGATTTTCTAAACATGACGAATTATAACCTAAATCTCCTGTATCACCCATCCAACCAGATGGAATAAAATGATTTTCCTTTGAAGCATCTTGAGTATAAACTTTAAACTCCTGAAAAGATGAAGCAGGCTTCTTATCTTTTGCTTTAAATCTTGGTGCTGCAAAAGATACTCCTGATACCAATAGCAAACTCAACAACAACAAACTAACTAACTTTTTCATTACTAAAACCCTCCAATTTTTATTTATAAAACACATTAATTATTATCCACAACACTCTCTTCATTATTTTCTTTGTCTTTCAATACAATAATCTCTACTCTTCTATTTAATTGTCTTCCCGAATCTGTTTCATTTGTTGCAACAGGATTGCTTTCTCCATAGCCTACAACTGAAACTCTATCTCTATCAATTCCTAGTTTTACTAAATAATTTGCAACTGCTTCTGCTCTTTTTTCCGACAATTTCTGATTATACTCCTCTGTTCCCTTACTATCAGTATGACCTTCTATACTTAAATTCTGGTATCCATAAGAACCCAAAATTCTTACAGCTTCTCTAAGTTTCTTATCCGCACTTGATTTTACATTTGATTTATCAAAGTCAAAAAGAACTTCGCAAGCAAAAGATAATTTTATACCTCTATCTATTTTCTCTACTTTTATTCTAGGAGACAACACATTCATTTTACAAACATTAGACTTTGCTATATTACCAAATGTATCAGAAATTATCAACTCTATATCATAAGCCCCATCAGAAACATATTTATTCTCAAAGTCTTTCCCATTCCATTTTATAGACTTCGGACATTCTCCAAAACCGTCAAAAGATTTAACTATCTTAGAAGTTGCTACATCTACTATCCCAATTTTCCAACTTGCTACACCACTTTCATCATATGCTACAGGATAAATTTCTAAATTTTTTTCATTAGAAAACATCATTACATCAGAACTCAAACTTAAAGAGCATGTAGGAATTTCTTCGTCCTCCTCTAATCCTCTCCTACCATCCCCAAACTTAAATAAACCATCAAATATAAGCCTAACATATGTTCTTATTTCATCAAAAGAACCTAACTCGTTCCTTGATGCTACATCCTTATCTATTTTTCTTAGTGTATACAAATCATTCTTCCTTCCACCAACATAATCTATTCCAGCAATTACAGACTTTGAAAAATCTTTAGAAACCTGTGCATAATATAGTTCGTCAAAAGTAGAACCAAAATCTCTATGCCAGTCATACGGGCCCCAAGTATTCTTTCCATAACCAACCATAAACTTATATGAACCTTTATAAACTGTTAAATTTGTCTTTAAATAACCTGTTATCTCCTTTACAAAAGACTCTTGTGCTGTATAAGGGGATGACAATTTTGCGGTATCCTCTCCAACCTCAAAATCATAAACAATTTCATAATCATTAAAAAACATTCTTGTCAAAAATAGAAAAGATCCTAAATATCTTTTTGTAGGCAAAGCTCCACTTACCGCATGACCAGAAAAATTCTCCCACACAATATCATCATTTTCATCTCTATATACTTGTTTATCCGTTCCACCTAAATATCTAGTTAACCTAAACTGTGTAGCAAAAGTAAAAGATGCATCTTCTTGTGGATTTAAATTCCATGTTTCTAGTGTATTCGGTTCATACCGATAAAACCATGTATTAGGGGTTGGATCATAAGTAAATGTAAAAGTAAACTCATCTGTATCCCTATTATCAAATCCTGTTTGAGGATTTCTCCACCATACCCAAAAAGGTTGTTTTTTTCCTCTAGCAGAAACTAAATCCACCCCATTTCCAACCTCTCCTCCATTTCCCCTTGCAGGAACTGCTTGTAAAAGAGGTTTCCTTCTCATATAAGAAAAATGCCCTGTAAAAGTTTTAGTTATAGCTTGTTGAACTGAAACATCCAACTGTTGCTTATTCCCAGCAGAAAGCCCTTCATACAAAAACTTTGCTCCAACAACATCAAAAAATAAACTTTTTGGAATAGATATTTTTGCTGCCCCACCAAAAGCATCTGCAAAAACAGTTTTATCCTGTTTAATCACTAAATCCGTCCCATATGTCCCTTCACCAAAATTAACTACAGAATCTACATAATCATAAGTTTCATCCATTCTAAAAGGCCTAAACTTTGTACCTATTTCTAATGTGCTTTCGCCCAACTTAAAATCTGTACTAATCTCTGCTGTTCTCATCCTTTCATTTTCATCACCATAAGGAATGACATGGTCTGCATAAAAGAAATTAAAATTACTACCAAAAATATTTTTATACTTCAAATAAAAACCCTCTTTATAGTCAGTTATTGGCTCACCATATTGCAATTCAATATTTCCAACTTTTCCTTCTATATTTAACTGATACCATTCAGGAACACTTCTGCCAGTTATCATAAGTAAATTATACGGGTCAGTCTCTGCATGATAGATATTGAATAAATCTCCATCATACCCCCAATGATAATGAAATTGATTTCTGTTATATTGCAATTTCGCCCAGTCGTTATGAACTTCTACATTTGCCGTATTCCAAGAAAAATGCGGAAAAATCTGACCTTCATCAAACATTCTATGAGGATGATTTAATGAAGTCCAATATCTAGAAGCATAATCTGCAATAAAACTTAAACCAAATTGCATACTTGCCCAACTTGCTGGCTTAAAAGCTACATCTAAAAATAAAGTCTGTCCCCAACGATCTTTCCAAGACTGATCTTTTAATGATTTATTTGAAGAATCATACCTAAAAAAATTATTTAAAGAACTAGGAGATGTATACCACCCATCACCCATTCTATTAAAAATTCCCTCAAGCAAAAGCTCTGCTCTAACAGCGACATCATAAGTATCTAAATATTCTGTACCAATAAAACCCAGCACCTGCCTAAAATCCCCTCTAGGGTCAAAGGCAGAGCCACTACTTGCGAACAAAAACACATTCATAATCAATAAAAAAATGATGACCAGAACACATTTCTTTAAAAACATGGTTTGCCAATTGTACTATATTTTTTATTTAAAGTCAAGTATAACATGGGCTAAAGATATATCCGATATCCGTTTTTGACAAGATAAAAAGAAAGAACGGAGGAAGAAAAAGAAAAAGGAATAATAAATTACTAACTGTTTCGCACCTTTATTTTGTGTTTTTGGTTCAGCAAAAAACAACTTGTTGAACAAAACGATATATTCATAAATATAATGAAAGTAAAAATAAGTTTTAATTTTTTCATTGATTTAATTCTTATTTTTCATTATTTCAAGTATGTTTTGAAAAATTTTTCTATTTTATCAAAAGGAATTATGTCTGTTCTATCGTACAAATCTGTGTGGTTTGCACCAGAAATAATCATTATTTCTTTGTTATCTTTATATTTACTACCTTTACCTTGAACCATATCTATATAAGCATCTTTACTAAAATAACAAGAATGTGCTTTTTCTCCATGTATCATTAAAACTGCACTTCTTATTTCTTTAGTAAAAATAAGTTCTGGTGTATTTATAAATGAAAGTGCAGATGTTTTATTCCACCCTGTATTTGAATTTAAACTTCTTTTGTGATATCCTCTAGGTGTTTTGTAATATGCATAATAATCTTTCACGAATTGTGGTGCATCTTGTGGTAGTGGATCAACTACTCCGCCAGCAAGTTCGTATTTTCCGTTTTTAAAATCTTTTATTCTTTGTGCATTTAAACTTTGTTTTAAAGAATAAAGTTCATCTTCTGACATTTTATCAAAATAGCCATTATGGTTTACTCTACTCATATTATACATTGTGGAAGTAACTGTGGCTTTTATTCTTGTATCTATACTTGCAGTATTTAAAGCAAGACCTCCCCACCCACAAATACCAATAATACCTATTTTTTCAGGATTAATATTTTCTTGAACAGACAAAAAATCTACTGCTGCTTGAAAATCTTCTGTATTTATATCCGGGGAAGCTACATATCTTGGCATACCTTTACTTTCCCCTGTAAATGAAGGATCAAATGCTAATGCAACAAAACCCCTTTCTGCCATAGTTTGTGCATATAAACCAGAAGATTGTTCTTTTACAGCACCAAATGGTCCTGAAACTGCAATTGCTGCCAATTTGTTTCCTTTTTTATATGTTTTAGGTATATACAAATCTCCTACAAGTTCTATACCAAATCTATTTTTAAAACTTACCTTTTTAACATTTACTTTATTACTTTGTGTAAAAACTTTGTCCCAACTTGCTTGTGCCATACTTAATCCCCCAGAAATTAATATTAGTGCTAACAAACTTACTGTTAAATTCTTAAACATACCTATATCCTCCTTATTTTATTTCTATTTGCTTTATAACTTTTGCAGGATTTCCAACCGCTATTGAATTTGCAGGAATATTTTTTGTTACAACACTTCCAGCACCAATAACAGCACCATCACCTATTGTAACTCCAGGTAAAATTGTACAATCTGATCCTATCCAAACATTCTTACATATTTTTACCGGATTAGGATGTAAATTTGCTCTTTTATTGGGATTAAAATCGTGGTTCAATGTTGCAATTGTTGTATTATGACCTATTAAAGAACCATCACCTATTTCTATTCCACCCTGATCTTGAAAACGGCAACATGCATTTATAAAAACATTTTTACCAATTTTAATATTTTTACCACAATCTGTATAAAAAGGGGGAAAACATCTAAAAGATTTATCTACTTGTGTTCCTGTAAGTTTTGAAAACAGCTCAACTATTTGTTGTGGAGTATTGTACTTATTATTTATTTCATTTGTTACTTTAAGTGCTTCTTGAGCAAATTTATGAAATATTATAAACATTTCAGAACCGTCACAAATTTCTTCTTTTGTTGCCATAGCTTTTCTTAGTTTTTCTATATCTTTTATTAATTTTGTATTTGTATTATTCATAATATATTTTCCTTTTTTTATAATTATTGCTTATTATTTTAAAAATAGCAAATACTTATATTTTATATTTATATATGCTTGAAAAGCATAATATAAAAATGCTGGTTTAATGGTAAATTCTGGTGTAGGATATGCTATAACTTTAGATAAATTAGTAAATATAACTTCAAATTCAAACTTAATTTTTAAACCTTTAAGTCCAAAACTTGAATCAAGATGGAATATAGTTTGGAAAAAATCTACATTATTTTCTTCAGCAACAAAAATGTTTTTAAAAAAACTTAACAAATTGTGTAAATAGTAAAAATCAATTTAATTTATATACAAAGCTAATGACATAAAGTTAGTATTGGTTAATTTAAAATATTTAATACAAAAAATATATTGTAATAAAAACACTTTAAAAATTAATCTGGTATATGTTTTAATATATATTTAAATCATTGTATATTTTATTTACAAACTATAAATTATATAATCTGCAAAAGAGGAGATTTTATGAATAATAAAAATGTAAGTATTTATGTTTTTTCTGGAACAGGGAACACTCTTTTAATAGCAAATAAAATTTCTGAAATATTTAATAATAATTCTTGCCAAAGTAAAGTTTATAGAATGGAAGCTATTGATTGTAGAAATATAAACTTAAATTCTACAATTGGTATTGGATGGCCAGTTGCTTTTTGGAATACATACCCATTAGTAAGAAACTGGATAGACAATTTGCCAGATGGCAACAATACAGAAGTGTTTTTGTTTGATACAATGGGTGACAGTTCTTGTAAAATGATAGCACATATCGCAAAGATATTAGAAAAGAAAAATTATAAAATTATAGGAGCAAAAGGTTTTATAATGCCAAACAATTTTTTGCTTGTTTTAAAAGATTTAAAAAACAAAGAAAGAATAGAAAAAACATTTAAAAAAGTTGAACTATACATAAAAGATGTAATAGCTGGTAACGGCAAAATTTCTAAACCAAATATTTTTTCTTTTATAGCATTTAAAATAACAAGTTTTATTACAACAAAATTATGGCTTACAAAACTTGCAAAAAAAATAATGAAATTTAAAGTAGATAAAAATAAATGCAATAGATGTGGAATTTGTGCAAATCTTTGCCCTACAGAAAATATAGAGGTAAAAGATTTTGTGCACTTTAAAGATAAATGTATTTTCTGTTTAAGATGTGTATCTTATTGCCCGCAACAAACAATGAGCAACAAAATATTGCTTAAAACTTATAGAGCAACAGAAATTGGAGATATAAAATGGAAACAATAATAATAGACATTTTAGGATATCTTTCAGCAACATTTACAACAATAGCATTTTTGCCACAAATAATAAAAACTATTAAAACAAAATCTGCAAAAGATGTTTCTATGGGAATGTTTGTATTTTTTACGACAGGTGTATTTTTATGGATAATTTATGGAGCTTTAACTAATACTATGCCGTTAATAATTGCAAATTCAGTAATATTTTGTTTATCACTTATACAAATTATTTTGAAAATTAAATACGACAAAATTAAAAACTAAAAGATAAAAAACTTCTTTTCATCATTTTGTTTTAATTACTTGTTTAAAAAAAGTTTTGCTGTGTTTGCCAAAAATTTTGCCCCACCAACGAGAGCTTTTTCATCTAAATCAAATTTAGCATGATGCCAAGGATAAGAAGTAGCTTTATTTGAAGATGTACCTATATAAACAAAAGCACCTTTAATTTCTTTTAAATATTCTGCAAAATCTTCGCCACCCATAGAAGGATTTTGTAACATTTCAATATTTTTATTACCATAGCATTGTTTGGCACTTTCAAAACATAATTTTACAATACAATCATCATTTATCAAGGGAATATTTAATATTTGATAATTTAATGTATATGTTATAGAATAACTTTTGCAAATACCTTGTAATCTTTTTATCATTTCTTTTTTAATAAGCTCTCTTGTTTTTACACTAAAAGTTCTAACAGTTCCTACAATTTTCACTTTATCTGCAATTATATTATATTGTTTGCCACCTTCAATTTTTCCAACACTAACTACAGCAGGTTCAACAGGGTTTATTACCCTTGAAACAATAGTTTGTAAAGACATTATAAACTCACATGCAGCAACAATAGAATCTTTTGATAAATGAGGATAAGCTCCATGCCCTAGTAAACCTTTTATTTCTATAACAAACTCATCTACTCCTGCCATCATAGCACCATATTTCAATGCAATTTTTCCAGTTTTTAGCCAAGGACTTACATGAGCACCTATTATGCAATCAACCTTATTTTTAGATAAAACACCCTCTTTAATCATATATTTAGAACCACCAGCTGTTTCTTCATCTAACTGAAAAGTGAATTGAACTTTACCAGAAAATTCTTTTTTTTGTTTAGCTAAAATCATTGCTGCACCTAACAACATTGTTGTGTTTCCATCATGCCCACAAGCATGCATTATGCCATCATTTTGTGATTTATAGGAATGATTATTTTCTTCCTGTATTGGCAAGGCATCTAAATCTGCCCTTAAAGCTATAGTTTTTTTATTATTAGAATTATTTTTTGCCCCTTCTAATATTCCAACAACTCCGGTTTTACATAATCTATATGTTTTTATTCCTAAATTGTTTAAATATTTTTCTACTAAGTTAGCTGTTTTAAATTCTTTATTACTAAGTTCAGGATTTTTATGAATAGTTCTTCTAATATTTTTTAATGTTTCAAATAAGTTCATTTTTTACCTCAATATTAAAATTGATTAAATTTTCCAAACTTTAGTTAACTAAATAGCTTACAGCTAATCAAAAAATGTTCAATTCTTTACCTTTTAATTTAGTAATTGTTTTTATTGCTTTATAAATATTGTTTATTATATCTGTTGCACACATACAAGTTTGAGTTTTTTCTTTGCTTGCAAAATCTCCTGCAAGGCCATGAATATATACTGCAGTTGCAACTTTTAATAACAAATCTTTGTTATCATTACATACAAATGCCGATATAATTCCAGTTAAAACATCACCACTTCCAGCTGTTGCCATACCGGCATTTCCTGTATTATTTACATACAATTTTTTTCCATCGCTAACAACACTATTGTGGCCTTTTAATACACAAATTATATCATTATTTTTAGCAAAAAATTTAGTTATTTTTTGCCTATAAATTTTATTATCTTTATGTTTTATACCAGATATCCTTTCAAATTCTTTTGGATGAGGAGTAACTATTATTTTTGCTTTTGAATTTTTAAATTCTTTTATCACAGAATTGTTTTGAATATTTTCTAAAGAATTTAGCCCATCAGCATCTATAGTAACATAAATATTGAAATTTTTTATTATAGATAATATTAAATTTTTTAATGACAAACTTTTACCCATTCCACAACCAATGGCAACTGAAGATATATTTTTAACTTTTATAAAATTTAAAATTTTATTTTGAGCAGATTTTGTGATATTTTGTTTCTTTTCTTCTAAAGGTAATAGCATAATTTCAGGTTTTATGTTAGCTGAAATTGCTGTATAAGCAGATTTACCAAAGGCAACAGTAACAAGCCCTGCACCTGAAGTTATTGCAGAATTTGCACACATAAGTGCTGCACCAGGCATATTGTAAGAGCCAGCTATTACCAAAATATGCCCATAATTATTTTTATAACTATCTTCTTTTCTATTAAAAATATCTTTTATTTGCACAAAAATTTAGTCCGTATCTCATTATTAGATATAAATAAATTTCAGTAAAGCAAACTAAAAACTTTAACTATTATATCTATTATAACTTCTATCTTGTAGATTATATATTATATTTGCTAATCTTTAAATCATAAAATTTTAAAAATTTAAAATTACTATTTTTTAGTAAAATGCAATATGAAAATACAATTAATAATAAGGAATTTTTATTTTTTTTATAGATTCCCGATAGAGACTTTTGGCAATAACAAAAAATAAAAACTTTAGATAATAACAAATACAGCAACGACTGGATTGCTTCGCTTTCGCTCGTAATGACGACAACGGCAAAAAAAAGGATGTTTATTGTTTGATAGATTCCCGCTCAACTGCTTTGCGGGAATGACAACAACAATGGATTGCTTCGCTTTCGCTCGCAATGACGACAACGGCAAAAAAAAGGATGTTTATTGTTTGATAGATTCCCGCTCAACTGCTTTGCGGGAATGACAACAACAATGGATTGCTTCGCTCTGCTCGCAATGACGGCTGTTTTAATAAAAAACGGCAATTTATAATCTATGTATTTTATAAATTGCCGTTTTTTTCTTTTTATTCCTTTCTACTATGCTGCACTCAAAGTCGCTCTCATTCCTTTTAGTACATCCACTGTCATTTGTGACATCTTGTTTACTGGTTTTATATTATCTTCTAACAATACCTTTATATTTTCAAAATCACTTTCTGCTACACTACCAATAAATAACATATCTGTCTTGTTCCACTGCTGTGCAATCTCTTGTGATACCTTACCTTCCAAAACTTCTTTTACCATATCTGCCAGTGTTGTTGTTTTAACTTTGCCTATTTCTACTTTTTGTATCGCTTCACTTATATCTTCTACACTATATCCGTTTACTAGTGCCCTTATTATCCTATACACTATTTGTTTCTTTACCTCTATATTCATTGTTGCCATATCTACTGGTTCTTTATAAAATCTTCCTATATTCTTTTCTACATATGCTACTAAACTTCCTATCACATATTGCCTTAGTGCTACTACTTTATCTTCCCCTTCTATTCCTTTATCTTCCATTATTGCTCTTATCTTTAATTCAAACTCCGGTGTCAAAATCTTTTCTAGTTTCCCTATTTCATACTCTTCCTTAATTGTTTTTATGCTCATATTATTATCACTCAAAAGTCCTTTTAATGTGTTTACTACTTCTTCCGGTGATACTTCCCCTTTATAACTTCCCTTTGAAAAGATTTCTTCATACCCTATTTCATATCCTTCACTAAAACTTATTGTCGCTATATCTTTCTTAAATAATTTTCCAAAACTATTTCCTACTACTGCTTTCCCTACTGATATCATTGTCTTTGTAGCTTTTGCTCCTTTCCCAAATATCTTTTCTACTAGCTCTGTTACTTTCTTAAAATTATCTTCTTCATCACTTTCTAAGTATAAGCTAATCCTCCCTTGTGTTGCTAACTCTTTTATCTGTTTAATCATTGCTTCGTTATCTTCTTTTATTTCTTTTGCTTCTACTACAAATATTACTTTGTTTTTAAATTCACTATCTATTCTAGCTATGTTTCCTATATTGCTTTTCCCTATCTTATACGATATTTCTTTGCCACTTTCCTTTATTAATTCTATTACTTTATAATCTATACCTTCTTCTAATAACCTAAAACCATTCACTTTTTTATTCCCTATATATCTTTTTATCTCTTCTTTTGTAGTATCTTTACTTATACCTATTACCGGATGTAATCCTGCTTCGCTTATCTCGTTTATCTGCCATTTTGTAAACTTATTTATATCGCCTTTTTTCAATACCACTTTGCTTACTCCGGCTCTTCTTAACAATTTACATTCTCTCTTTATATCTTTCTCTCTCATCCTTTCAAAAACAGCTAACTCGGCATCTTTTAACCCTACATTCGTATTTGCTGTTACTACTTCTGCTAGCATATCTTCTATCTCTTCGTCTGTATATTTTAATGCTTTCAACTCTTCTTTATTCTTCCTTCTTATCTTTTTAAATTCAAATTTATTTGCATCATATTCCCCACCTGAAATTTCTTTCAGATTCTCTCTTATTACTTCATCTATTTGCAACCTATCCATCAACAAACTTGTTAATACCTTTAATATTTTCTCTTCTGTTTTTTCTTTCCATTCTTTCCTAACTATTTCTTCATATGTTTTTTTAGATGTACCTATGAACCTAAATGCTATCTCTTTTTTCTCAACATCGTACCATGCACTTGCTTTTATTTGAACCATTTTCCCTTTGCTATCTCTTATTGTATTCCCCTGTGCATCTTTTAATATCATAACAGGTATTGGACATATCTTTTTATATCTTTGTTGACTTGGATATTCTTCTTTACTATATAAAGTTGTTGGAATATTTTTTTCGTATTTAGTATTTCGTACTTCTGCCCCTTTGATTTTATCCATTTCTTTTTCGTCCATTACTGTTCCTATTTTGCTCAAATCGCTTGTACATAACATTATAATTCGTCCATTTTCAACAGCATTGTCTTTTAAATATTTTATAAAATCTTCGCTTGTATATTTTTTGTTTCCTTCATTTTGATCGTACACAATATACTCATATACTTCAGGCATTTTTAAAATGCTTTTCTTTGGGTTCTTGTTTTTAGTGTTGTTGTATTCTTTTTTTATATATGCATTTTCTGCATAACCATACGAATTGCTGCCTTTTTTTCGTTTTTCTATTGTTACAAAATGTGACTGATTTCGGTTTGCTAATACATTTTTTGGTAAATATAATATTGCTGTGTCAGCTTCTTTCATTTTTGTAATCATTTTGTCAATATTATTAGAATCAATTTTGTATACATTTACTTCTGCTTTATTTTTCTTTCTGTTTTTGTTAATTATATCTCTTATTACTTTCATACTTGTAAACTTAATATCACTATCGTCTATTGACAATTGTTCTTTTTTGTTAAACACTCCTTTAGCTATCAATTTATACAATATCAGTAATGCAACTTCTTCAATTGTCTTATTTTGTATTACTTTTTTTATTGCATATGTTGCACAATTAATTATATCTTTTATATCATGTTGCTCTATAATAAAAAATTTATATAATATTTTTATTATTGAGTCTTTATCGCCACCACTACTTTCTATTGCTTTTGCTAAATGCTGCTTTGCAGATGAATCATATGGGCTTAATTCGGCTAATATTTGATCATACTTACTAGCAGCAATATTTTGACTATTTACCATATTTTGTTTGTAAATCGTGCCATATTTATCATTATTTACTAAATTTATTAAATTTAAATTATTATTTCCGATTGCTGCTTCTACCTTTATAAGATAAACAATAACGAAAAAGTTGTTAGAAAGTGGTCGGTTATGTTTATCTTTGATTTCGTATGAATGGACATCACTTGTTTTGTTATAGTGAAAAGCTGGGTATTCGGAGTCAGAGTAGGAGTATCCTGCTGTAACAAGAATGTTTTTAATATCTTCTTGATATTTTTGTAATATCTTTTCAATTTTTGTAATATCTGTATCACCAACTTTTTTATCGTTATATTGTGATAATTCGGCCTGCACTTTATTAAACCTTTTTTTTAGTAATATTTGAAGACCAGTTATTTTTTGTCTGTCACCTTGTCCCACATGAAAATAATGTTGTTTAACTTCATAACCAAATTTAAATTTTTCTTTATCAGTTTTGGGGGTGGTATAAACAGTCTCCCTCAGGTACTCAAACTTTTTTGTTTTTATGGGTTTAGTAATAAGCTTATATTTTGGTTTTAAGAATTTAATGCTGCCAAAAGAGGATATTCCATTAAGTTCTTTAAAGTCTTGGGGAATTTGTTTATCAAACAAATATTTGGCATAAGTATCTAAATCGTCTATTCGTAAAAACAAATAAGTTTTATTTTCTTCGTTAATAATACCACCAAAATTACTAATATCTTGTTTTATTTGTCCTTTTGTGTTTGATATGTCTTTCATTTTAAGATTGTTGTAGTTAGCGTTAAGATAATCTACTACTTCACTAAAAAATTGTTCTCTTTTGTCTATATCAAATGCAAATTCCATACTCCAAGAACCATTTGTGTTCGTAAAAGTAATGTTGCCGTATGTTACTATAATAGGTTGTGTTCCATTTTTTAAAGTTATAAATATCTTCATATCAATATTGTTTTTATAATTACTAACCGATTTGTTATAACTAATAACCCATGCTTGATAGTGTGATTCATATTGTTTTAAAAAATCTTTTTGAAAATAGGTATCAAAAATTTTTTCGTTAAAAGTGTTCCCCATTTCTTTTGCAAGGTGGTCTTTTAAGTTGTTCAAAACTAAATTAGAACCATTATCTTCATTACCATTAAAGCCATATATTGATGTGAAAAGTGAAACGTCTACTGGATTTTTTCTCAGATATTCATTAGCAAGGTCTGTCATTTTACCATAATTATAGGTTAACTTAAAAATATCTTCTCCGGTAATCTCTTTTTCGAATACTACATTGTTGGATTCTTTTTTTATTTCAAATACTATTTGAGGAACTTGAACTTGTAAGTTTTTATTATTAGGATTAGTATTAATAATATTAGTAATATTAGTAATATTAGTAATATAGTCTTCTAATAGCTGGTTCAATGTAGCAACAACTCCAGGATTATCGCTCAATAACAGAAGATTTTTATTATTTCCGAATTTTTTGTCGTATTCTTTATATTTTTCTTCATATTTTTTAACAATATCTTCTTTATAGTTTCTAAATTGTTTTTCTAATGTTTGTTTTATTGTTTGTTCTGTGTAGCTTGTTCGTTTAATTTCTCTAACAAAATTGTTACATAGTGTTTTCATTTCCATATTTAACTCTGCTATGTTAAAACTTTCATAATAATTATCATTATCCGTAATAACAACTTCTTCTATTTTAGTTTCACAACCAACTTTATAATTAACTTTTTTTTCAACTTCTTTTTCAACTTCTTTTTCTTTATTTATGAACTTGAATTGTATTTTGTCATTTTCTTTAAGATCTTTTAGATTTAGTTCTTTCAACTTTTTTAACAATGCACTTACTATTATTTGTTCTATATCTTTGCTATTTTTTAATACAGATGAAAAAACAAATTCTTGTAATATAACATTATAAGCTTCAGTGCTATCTTTTTCTTCTATTTTTTTCATTAACTTTTTGATTTCTTTTACTGTCTTTATGTTTCCTTTTGCAAAAGCTTTATTAACTTTGTCAAAAATACCATCGTCTATATGTTCTTCAAGTTGAATGTTTCTTATATAAGTTTGGCCATTGCTATATTGTAATTTCTGCGGCAACGGCATTTCTCCATTTGTAAATATTAAATAAAATCTAAACATTTTAATTTTATTCCAACTGTTTTCATTAAGTTTTTTGGATTTTACAGCTTTTTGAAAAGCAGAATTTTCTTGAAAATGTTTTTTATATTTGCCTTCACTAAGTATTAAATTGTTTTTATAATTTTTCAAAAGTTCTTGTTTTAAAATTTCAAATGATGAATCACTGAGTTGTTCTCGTGTCACACCATGCATATTATTATAAATGAATTCTTTAAAATCGTCCCCAAAAATAACCTCTTCTAAATATTTTCCAACATTGTTTCCACTATATTTTTTCTTATACTTGTTGTATACTTTTCCTTCTTTGTTTTTATGTATTGTTATAAAATGACCACTATCGTCTTTGTCTTTGTTCCAATTTTTGTCTTTTTCCCAACGATATTCCTGAAAATAACCATCTGTGAATAAGTTTCCGGTTCCGAAGCTTCCTTGCAACCAAAGATTAACAAGGGCTATCACTTTATCATCATAATTGTAGGTCAATTTAATTTCATCTATCCAACGCAAAGATATCTCTTCTGTTTGAGGTTGAGGTTGTGGTTCAGGTTTTGGTTTTTCTATAATAGGTTGTTGAGGATTTTTAAACAATAGTTTAATTCCTTTCAAATATTTTTTCCGGTGTTTGATTTTTTCTTCTATAGATAAGTCTTTAGTATCCATATACAATAAACCAAAACCTGCACAATATTCTTCTATTTCTTCACCTTTGTTGAAAGGATTTAGAATGTTTTCAATGTTTTTGTCAAATTCTTGTTTAAATGAAGCAACTTCTTTTTTATCATATTGTCTTTCTAAGTCGGAGAAAATTTTTTCTTTTTTGCTGCTGTTTTTTGCTAACATAAATTGATCTTGTTTCGAATCATATTCTATGTCAAAATAATTGGATTCTTTGTCATTCCAATCATTCCAATAGTTAACCAAGTTTTCATCAAAGACTTTTGTAAGTTTTTTTGTTTTTGTAGAGATAATACCTTTACCTATACAAGATATCTTATAAATGTCAATAGTTTTGTTTGCATTGTTCAACGACGAACTGTTCAAAGAATTGTTCAAACTGTTAGTAATTTCTGTAAAATTATTCTTTATTTTTTGTTTAATATCTTCAAGAGCTTTACTTTCGACAAAGTTGTTCCAACACTCTTTTATCCAGGCTTCTTTTGTCATCATATTTCCGGTCAACAAACCCGTAACCCAATAGTTAGCGAATTCTATTGGTATGTTTTTTTTCGATAATCTTCGTTCCAACTCTTGTTTTAGTTCTTTTTCAATATATTGTTCAAAATTTTGTTCAAAGTTGTTCAATAGTTCTGTTATCTTTTCTTTGTCTGATTTGTTTTTTTCCAACTCTTTAAGTAAATCTTTATATTTTTCTTCTATTATACTATTAAGTTCTTCAATGAAATACTTACTATGATATCCATTAATCTGTATTGTTTCATCAACAAGTTTAAACTCAAATTGTTGTTTTGGTATTTCTTGTTTCTCTGGTTCTGGTTCTTGCTGTTTTTCCTGTTTCTTCGGTTCACCATTTTTGATGTTTATTCTTATCTTTATATTTTCAAATTTTACATGTGTTAAGTTGCTTTTTTGTAATTTTGTGTTTATGGCAACTTCTTTTGTTTTAAATTGGTCTCGTGCTCCTTTTTCATAAAAATTTTTCAATGGTTCTGTAACTGAATATTTACTATAAAAACCGTCTATTTTTTGGTTTGTTAACTCTTTTTCAACTGATTTATAAAAATCTGATAATTTACTTGCTTCAACTGATTTTGAAAAAAATAGTTTTTTAATTTGCTCAAATGCTTTGCCTTTAACATGTCTTTCAAGTTGAAGGTCCATGTCCACTGTAATAACAGGTTTTATAACAAATTTTATTTTAGGTAAAGACAAGTGTTTAATAGTATTACCTTTTTCACTTCCTTCACTTTTTGTTATTGTATATTGATAATATTGAAAATTTTTAAACACTTTTAGTTCTTTTTCAACATTTGTGACGATTTCTTGTTTTATTTCTTTGCTTATTTGTAAATTTGAACACATATCTATCATTTCTTTTTCATATTTTTTGATACTGTTTTTTTCTAATAACGTAAAATCATCCAAATTATAACTTTCCAATTTTTGTTGTTTTGTGAAATCACTGTAATATTGTTCTATTTTTGAATTAACATTTTCAATAACATTTGTAATATTATTAATATATTGTTCTGTAAAGTTTTCTTCTAAAGATATAGGAAGGGAAACTGTTTTTACTTTTTGTCCAAATTCTAGTTTGAAGTTTGGTTTTTTTTCTTGTACTTCTGGTACTTTTAATTCTTCTGGTCCTTCTTGTCCATTTTCAAAAGATATCTTCACAACAACATTATTTTCATCAACAGACGAATCGTTTCCGGCGCGTAACGAATCATATTTGTTTTTTACATCTTTTTCTAAAAAATCAATAAAATCTTTAAGGTCTACTTTATCTACTTTTTTTATTATCAATTGTTCAATAGACTCTTCGTTGCTTATGTTGCTTTCGCTTTCTTCGCTTTCTTCGCTTTCTCCGCTTTTTTCGCTTTCTCCGCTTTTTTCGCTTTCTCCGCTTTTTTCTTTTTTGGATTTTTGTAGTTGGTTTAGTTGGTCTATTAGTTGGTCTCTTAGTTGTTCTATTTGAATATATAATATATCTGTGTTTTTAAACTTTTTATTTAATTCTGATATAAATTTGTCACCATATTTTTGTTTAAAAGGATACTTCAAACTAATTTCTTTATTTTCTCCATTTTCAACTTGGAGATAACATAGTTCTTCTTTGTTTACTTCGTATTCTTTCATCGATTTTAAAGCTTTTTCTAAATCTTTTTCAAGGAGGTCTTCGTTGTATTTTTCGCCTTTTAAATATTTTTTTAGTTTTTCGAAGAGGTTTTTTTCTTCTTCTTCTTGTCCTTTTAATAACAACTCCATTTTATTTTCTTCAAAATATTTATTAACATTGTCTATAAGTTTGTCCGGATATTTATGGTTAAGTTTTGTTGGAAAAGGTTTTAAAATCATAGAACTTAAATCATCTATTATTCTTTTCAAATATTCCAATCTTATTCTTGCTAGAAATCTTTGTTCGGTTTGGTTAACACCAGCATAAATATTGTCTTTATTATTTTTAGCCATCATGTCTTGATTAATCTGAGTAAGAACTTGTGTATGTGCTCTTTTTATAAGGTTAAATAACTCCATTAATTTAGCTTCGTTAAATATTTTCATTAAATCTACTATTGTATAGTCTTTTTGCAAAAAATGTTCAAAAAGGGTTAACAATATATATGTATAATTTGCACCTTTCTCTTTATCGAGAGGGTAATGAGAGTCAAGTAGAGCTTTACTAAAGTTTTTGTTATTTAGAGACAGAATGTTATTTATAAAGTAATCTTGTATCTTGCTTATTATATTACCTTCTTTCTCTTTATCTTTTTTGTTAAATTCTTGTTCAATAAAATTTTCTAAAAATTTAAAATCACCGTTATATTTTTTCAAATCTTGTGCACGAAAAGATTGTTTTAATAATGCTTTTCTATCTTTTATAAACAGTGCTATGTCTTTTTTGTCAATGTTCAGATTTGTTAATTCGTCTTCTAATTTTTTCAACTCTTCTTCTATCTTTATTTTCATAGTAAGAAACAGAATAAGTCTGTTTCTTCTTCTATGTAGCTTCTCTTTATCGGTTTCATTAGTTTTGTCTATTTCGTCTAACATGTAAATAACAAGATCTTGTTCACCTATTAAACCTTCGTCATACATCTCATATTTGTTTTTTCTTTTGTTTTTAAACATTTGTGAATATTGACTATAAGCAGACTTCATAGCATCAACGGTATAAGATTGAGTTCCTATAGTTGTGTCAAGTTTTTTATTTTTAAATTGGCTGGTAAGAAGTTCATTATAGCTGGCCGTTGTGATTTTTTGTTCTTGTTTTATTTTTTCTATTCTATATTCAATAGCTTTTTTTATTTTATCTTTATCTTTATCTTTATTAACTACATTAATCTTTTTAAAAAAACTATTAATATCTTTTATATCGTTTTCTTTTTCATTAAAAAATTTATCAATTTTAAGTATATTCTCATATTCTTTATATTTAGTTTCATCTTGTTCATTTTCTTGTTTATTTTTTTGTTCATCTTTTTTATCTTTTTCAGTTTTATCTTTTTTATCTTGTTCATCTTTTTTAATTTTGTCATAAGCTTCTCTTGTACGTTGCACCAATATTGCATTTGCTTTATTCTTGTATTGTTTATTATTACTTTTTGCTATTACTGTAGTCATTACTTCAATCATTTTCATCGTATTGTTCGTATCTAGTGATTCTAGTAATGAAGATTGGCTTAAATCAGTAGGACCACTACCTAGTAATCCTTTCATGTCGTCTTCTGATAATCTTTCAATATTATTATTATATTTACCCTTATTTTCTTTAATCAATACTTCTATAGGAAAACCACCACCTTTTTCATTTTCTTCTACTGAAGCTTTTTCACTTTCTTCTACTGAATCTTTTTCACTTTCTTTTACTGAATCTTTTTCATTTTCTTCTACTGAATCTTTTTCTTTTTCTTCTACTGAAGCTTTTTCACTTTCTTCTATTAAATTTTGTTCATTGTCTCCCATTAAATATCCTACTAACTCTGTTTCTGTTTTCTTTAATTCTCCTTGTGAATCAACAACAACATATTTGTCTTCGTCGTCGTCGTTTTCTTTTTCTAATTTTTTTATTGTTACAAAATGCCCTCTGTTCAATCTCACAATTATTTCATCTTTTTCTATTAAATTAATAAGAGTTTTAAAGTTTTTTATGCGATAGCCATGGTATATTTTGTTTGAATTGTTGTCCTTCAAATTTTTGTTCAAATATTCTTTAATTGCGAACATACTAGAAAGCAAGTTTTTGTTTAATAAAAATTTATCTTGATTTGCTTTTTTACTAAATACCCCTGTAGCTATATCTTTCAAAAACATTGTTAAAGATATTTGATAAAGCTCTTTACTTCCTTTAACAACATTATTCACTACTTTAGTTGCACAATTAATTACATCATTGCCATTATTAATAATTTCATCAATATATATATTCAAAAAGGCTATTGTTTTTATTTTTTGTTTTCTTACTTCTTCTTCTATATCTTTTTTATTTTTAAAGGCTTCGTCGCTTGTTATTTTCGTTCTTAAATATTTTTCTAATTCTCTTAATGCTTCATCTACATCGTTTTCTATTTGTTTATTGGTTTTGCTATTTTGTTTGTTACTATTTTGTTTGTTACTATTTTGTTTGTTAAAAAATTTTACTATTTTTTCTTTTAAATCTTTATCGTTACCCAAACATTCCAAAAAATCTTTTAAAATCAAATCACTATTTTGTTCTATTAAAACTTTAAGTTCTTGAAATCGTTCATCTGTCATTACTTGTAGCCATTCATAGATACTGGTTTTGCTTTCAATAGTACTGTCTTTGTTTTCAAGCCAATCTAAAAACCAATCCCAAAATAATTTTCCTGGTCGTATTTCAGTTTTAAGAATATAAGCAAAAAGTATATCAAATATAAACAGTAACAACATTATTGGAGAAGCAAGAAATAATAGTAACACTTTACCATAAAAAACACCAACATCTGAACCACTAATTTTACCTCCTTTATTTGATGCCCTAAAAACATTCATTCCTGTCATATTTGCTAAAGCAGTTGCCATAATAAATATATTCGAAACAAAAAAGCCAACTACAGCAAGTACAATTTCAGTTGTTGACCATGATGATGCTAACTTCCATAAAATAATCACAAATATAACAACAGCAGTAGCTACACCTAGGAAAATCCGGAAACCAAACTTAATCGTTTTTTTATAATCCTCATTCATTTCATCAACAGATTTAGTTGTACGCTCCAACCCTTTTGTAGTAGGTGTAAAATTAAATTTTTGTTGTAAACCTTGGTCAAAACCCTGATATATGGTTCCAGACATACTAGAAAAATAAGGTAAAAATTTAAATATATTAACAAAGAATGTGAAAAAGCCACTAACCCCATCAGACAAGGAAGAATTATAAGGTAATGAACTAAAAGAACTACTTTGCATTAACATAATCATAAGAATAACAACAAATAAAATTGGTATAAATGCAAATGTATAAGATGTAAATAAAGTAAGAATTGGAAAAAATAACAATATAAACCTTGCAAAAGGAATATTCAAATAATGTTGCCACATCATTGAATTAATAACTTTTACATCATAACCAAGTGAACTATCTGCAAAATTAGCATCCCTTGCTGTTCCCTCTATATAATATAACAAAACATTCCACAAATACCGTTGCTCTGTTGGTGCTGAATATGAGGCCGGTCTTTGCCATAACAGTGTTCTGTATGTTGTAGTAACAGATTTTCTATCTATTTTATCAGAGTCTTTTTTTGCTCCTTTATACCTTCTTACTAAATTAGATAAGCTTCTGTACATAATAAAGGAATAAGAATCTTCACCTGTATGAACTATTCCCATTACAAGATAATAGTACCCTGTCCCTTTTCCATAGAAAGTTAAAAAAATAGAAAAACCTCTTTGTGTAACATTTATCCAAGCCTCTTGGGATGAACCGTAAGCATAAGCTGAATAATTTCCAGGCTCCGCACCAGGAACAAGCATTGGCGGATTTAAAACCGCAACACCGTTTTCTATGAGAGCTATCACAAAATGAGATGCCATAGTTCCATCAAAAATCTCCTGACCATACAATAAACTATTTAATGCATCGTGCAAAAACATAACACAACCTACAAATTCTGCCATATTATATACAAGGTTAACATTCTTACCAGATGGCGTCCATACTTGATCTCGTTTTAGCTTCCATGGAAAATAAATGCCTATTCTTATTAGATCGTTTGTTTGTTTCATCATCCTAATAAAACCAAATTTCCCTTCCCAATATAAAGGGTCTATGTGATTTGTTTGAACAAAGTATATAAATTCAGTTGCATGTTCTTCTCTAAAATCACATATTTCTTTTGCATATTGAGCTAAAGTTTTTCCTTGACAGTCTTGTATTTTGGCAAGGAATTCTTTGGCGAATTTTTTACTTCGATTATCACCGTTTTGACAAGCAGCCTGTAAATCCTTTATAATTCCTTTTTTTGTTACTTCATCTGCTAATTCAACTATTCTCCCATTTGTACCAAGTTTAATATGGTCTGGCATTATTCCTTCAAATAATATAAACGAATGTTTTTCTTTTACTCTGTTATTTATGCTTTCGTATTTTTTTAAGAAATTTAGAACATGTTTAATTGCATCTTTATTTACAATATATTTGTTGTTTTCATCTGTTTCAACAAATAAACCAGAAGAAAACAACTTATCAATAAATAAAACATCTTCTTTGCTTATTTTGCCTGATTCTCTTTGTTTTATTATTGCATTTACTTTGCTTTGTATTTGATTAATGACATTATCAGCCTGAGCATTACCATAATCATTTACACCACAGTCTTCTAAAATATCTTTGTACTCTTCATATGCAATTTTAACTGCCTCATAATGTTTGCCTACAAAATCTAATGCATCCAAATATTCATATTCACAATATGTTTTAGCATAAGAAACATGATATTGAAATATCTCCACTGCCATACCACGGACAACTTGGCTATCATTAGATCTTATTTCATTAATTAATTTGTTTATCTCGCTGATAACATATTTATAAAATAGTTTATTTCCAACTTCAGTTTCCAATACAGGGAATTTATATGTATCCAAACTTTCTGTGTTTAATAAAGTATTTACAGACTCTTCCATTTTTTCAAAATCTTTTTTTATTGCTTCATAAGTTTTTTTACCATAATACAATGGTAAAATTTTATTTTTAACTCTTTCTATATTTTCTTTAGCATCTTTTAAAACATTTTCCCAAGCAGTTTTTCTTTCTCTAGCTATACGCCCCATAACAGTTGTACCTAAATCACTAGAAGACTTTTTAGAAGATAACTCAGACCCTGTTTCAAATGTTTCCCCTGCACCTGCCATAATATTAGTAACTGTTCTTGGGTTCCCATCCCAACCAAAACCCTGTGGTTTTTTAGCCGCAAAAGTCTCTATTGTTTTTATAATATATTTCCTTGCAACATAATTTTCTACCCACGGGATTTCTCCTTCACCTGTTTTGATATATATAAGAAAACCTTCTCGTTCTTCTTCAGTCATATCTTTGCAATTTTTAATAAATCTTATCATTTCATCTTTCCAACTTCTACCATCAGGAAGGAAACTACCATTTTTTTCAACTTCATCAAATTCGTCAAATCTCGCCTTAATGGCTTTAGGCCAACCTTTCTTATCATACGATGTTTTAAAAAACCATATTCCCAGTGCTTTTAAACCAAGTATCAAACCAATTGTTGCTCCTAAAAATATCAAAAATAGAATCACTCCTTTCCAAAATGCAGCTATATTTATATTTAAAATATTATGCATTGAAGTAAAAGGAAAAGATATTGTAGCAAGTATAGCCAACAAAATAACCGTAAATTGTACCATATCAAAAACAGCTTTCCTTGTAGCCATTCCTGATGGAGCATCTGCTATTATTCTATGTTGTGCAAGAAATGCACCACCAATGTTCCAAATAGCTTGAAAAGAAATAGGAGCACTCACAATTAATATAAGAACCGTGACAAAAAGCTTTATAAAATCTAGCCAAAGCCATTTTGAAAAAATTAATGATTGTAAAAAAGAACCTCCAATAACTCCACCAAAAAAAATTGAGAAAATAACAACTATTATACACATATACACTTTTGAGAAAGTTTTTGAACTTTTTCCTGCCACATATTTAGGAAGAAGCCATGCTAATACAAAAAATGTCATCATAATATATAAGAATAACGTTTTTGAAGCGGTGCTCAGTGTATACAAAAAACCAAAATTACCAAAAGCTAAAAAACCACAAAAACCAGAAAGGAGCAATAGTAGAACACGGAGAGTCCAAAGTATAACCTTTTGCCCTCCTGTTCTAATATTAAAGTAGGTAGAACCGCCAAAAAGAACTTTTAATGTCTTACTTGTTACTAAATTCCAAGTTATACGAAGTTTGCTAAACCAACCTTGTGCTTGTACATACTCACCCTTAACTCTGTCGGTATTAAAATTTGACTGGGTACCAAGATAGTTTCTAAGGCTATCACGATATCTATATTCAAAAGCTTTTAGCTTTTGAACATATTCTTCGTTTTGTTTTTTCAGAACAGAATCTTTTTCTCCTTTTTCTCCTTTTTCTCCTTTATTATAATCATAAATATTAGTTCCCACATTTCTGCCAACAGCTTTACTGTATAAATCATAATAGTTTCTTAAATATTGTTTAAAAATGTCTTTATCTTCTGGACTAAGAGTTTTCTTATCACTGTCACTTCTTCCGTATTTACGAGTCCACCACTTAATTTTTGCTTTATCTACTTTGCTATTAAGTTTACTAAAACCTTTATATTTAAGTATACATAATTTCATAGCTGCACTTTCTCTGTCTGTAACACCACCATCCAGTTTTTTATATATACTATAATAGTCTGGAAAGTCTTTGTTCATATTTGAAATTTGTTTTTTATAATAAGATCCATAAACCTTATTATTTTCATCAATGATAAAATTTTCTTCTAAAAGTTTACTAAACTTTTCTTTTAAATCACCAAAAATTGTTTCAAACTCTTTTGCTTTTTCTACAAGTTCTCTAAATTTTTTGTTTACAAAAACATCATTGTTATTCTTCTTAAAGTAATCTTTTTTATCACTACTAAATTCATACTCTCTAATCAAAATAAGTGCAATTTCATAAACTTCATAATCATTTTCTAATTCTTTTATGTCTTTAACATACTTAAAATTTTGTTCATTAGTTTTTCCTCTAAGGTAGTTAACTATTTTTATCCAAGTGTCGCTATTGCTTCCTTTGAAATTCTTTACTTGTTCAATAATTTTTTCTTTTTCTTGTTGTATGTTTGTTTTGTCATCAGTTAAAATATATCCTTCAATGGCATCCTGCAACATAAACCTATTAGTATCTGCTCTTAAAGCAGCACTTATATCCATAGCAAACTTTAAATTATTTTTGGCATTTTTTATGCTTTTATCGTTATATTTGTCTGCAAATATAATAGATAATATTCCAATAACATCAATAAACTTCTCGCTATTTCTTTCTACATCAATATTATTGAAATTAACTTTTTCACTACTGTTATTGTCTCCATTATTGTTTATCATGAGACTTTGAAAAATTTCAGCATTAATAATGTTAGAAGTGCCCAAAATATCATTGTTACTTTTTTCATTTTTAGAAATAAGAGAGCTTTCTTTTATAAGAGAGCTTTCTTTTATAAGAGAGCTGTCTTTTTTACGATTATTGTTATTTTGTTTATCTTTATCTCTAATATAGTCTCTAATTTTTTTATATGTTTCTGGCATATACATTGCAAAATCGCCTACTTTTATGTTAAAAAGATCTACTTTTCTTATTGCTAAATCAGTAAATAATCTCTCTGCTGCTCCTTCAAAAAAGACATCGTCAATAGACATTGCCATCTGTGTTTCTTTTTTTCTGCCTTTAACCTCCTGCATATAAAAATCAATAGACTTTGAAATAATTCTAAAGAAATTTATCGCATTAATAATTTTTGTTTGTACATCTTGTTTTATTTCATTATAGCTTGTTCCATTGTTTTTGAGTTCTTCTGCACTATCTAAAATCCTCCTTATAAAGTAATATGTAGGAGTTAATAAACTACTATATTCACCAAAAGATAAAGCCTCTTTAGATTTGTCTTTTGTTTTGTCGTCAAAGTCAGCAAAACCACCAAGCAGAGTTTTTGTCATTTTAAAATCTTTATCGTTAGACATAGCTGACATAGCTATAACACTAGGATTCTGAGCCAAAATCTTAAATAATATGAATTCTTTTATATTTTGAAAATCCATAGTTTCAAGTCCCCGGTCTTGAAAAGAATAATCAAGGTTGTCAAAATCATCTTTTTTTAATAAAGAATCTTCGTTATAATCTTCTTCTTTATTGATTTTATTTTTTTTGCTTTTTGTTCTTATTACAATTGGAGCCATTACAAAAGAACTCCAAAATTGTTCAAGTGCTTGTTGTTTAATTTCGTTAGTAATACTAATACCGTCTGCCTTAATATGTCTTTTGCCAATTATATTTGAATAACTTTCTGGGAGAATGTTCTCTATTTCTGTACACTGTGGCTTAACTATTTTCTTCCATGAAATATATTTTCCAAAAACACTTAAACTATCATTTCTTATTTCGTTACTTCCTTGAATATATTGTGTATCTTCATTTGCTGCTTGGACATATCCAAAAAATTCTTGTGCATATATCTTTAATTCTTGAATTGTGACAATTTTGTTGTTAACCAATGCTTTTAAAGCTGTGGCTGCTTCCGTTGGTAATAATTTGTTTAATGCTTCTTTTATATCATCATCACTAGCATTGTTATCTGTTATTTTATTAAGAAAATTTTTTTCAACTTCTATTTTTATTGAATTCATTATCTGTTCAAGTTGTATCCCGTTCGGGGCTTTTATTCCTTCTTTCTCTTTTTTGCTTTTGTTATTTTCCTCATCCTCATTTTTGCTTTTGTTATTTTCCTCATCCTCATTTTTGCTTTTGTTATTTTCCTCATCCTCATTTTTGCTTTTGTTATTTTCCTCATCCTCATTTTTGCTTTTGTTATTTTCCTCATCCTCATTTTTGCTTTTGTTATTTTCCTCATTTTTTTTAATAATCTCTAGTATCTTTCTTGGTTCAAGAATACCGTTTTTTATAATATACTCAATACCAATAACAAATCTATTCTTATCGTTAATTGATGTCTTTACTACTGTATCATTTATATTGTCTTTTAATTTATAAGATTTTATGTCGGCTCCTTTTTTAATAAAATTGTCAATGGATTCTTTTACATATTTAAGTTGAGGTGCTCCTTCTTTTTTTATCTCACTTATATCAACATTTTTATTAATGCCTACATGACCTTCTTTTATATTCTTTACATATTTTTCTAACCTTTCTTCATACTCATCATTAGTTTCCTCATTTTCTTTTTTTGTAAAATAAAGTTTTAATTGTGCTACAAGCTGACTTTCTGATAGCTTTGTGTTGATATATTTACCATAAAACCTTTGCATAACAACAAATTCTTCTAATTCCTTTTGTTCTTCATCAGATAGCTTTCCTATAAGCTCATTCTTATTTTTTTTCTTTATAATTTTCCCAAGCCATAGAAAAAATATAGGTATTGTGACAACAAGAATAACACTAATGATTAAGACAATAAGATACATTGTTGCATAATCTTGTGAAAACTCATCTTGAATTGCTTTTCGTATATTTAAGATAGTTATCTCTTTACCCTCATAGTATATTTTTATACTCTTACCTTTATATTTAAACTCAAAAAACATACGACCGTCATTGTCTTTTTTATATTCTATATCCGTTAAATATTTATCATATTCTGATAAATTTTCTATACTTTTTGCTAAGTTTTTTAAATTTTTAGAATTACTATTAGCATCAAATATGTATATTGTTATAGATACCCCTTTGTATTTTACTTCTATGTATTCATATCCGTTCTCATCTTTTTTTATATCTCGCCATGTATATTTGTTGTCATCACCATCTTTAAAAGCTTCATTTATGTCCTCAATTACTTCATACTTTTTTTTCACATCTGCTACAGTTATTGCTGTTTTATTAAAATATATTGTCTCTTCTATTGTCTCTTCTTTATATTTATAATTAAATTTAAACACACCATACCCTTCATTTGTTGTAGTATATTCTAAGTTTGTTATATCTTCATCCTCAGACAAATTGTTAATGCTTGTCAACAAGTTTTCCAAAACTTTTATATCATTTAATGTCCCAACTTTATTATATAAATAATGATTAAAAGTTACATTTTTATATTTTATTGTTATAAATTGTGCACCGTTTTTATCTGTTTGTATAGCGCTTTGTGTATACTCCTTATCACCAATGGTATCATCTAGTAGTTTTAATATTTTTGCTATTTCTTTATAATCCTTAAAACGACTATTTAAAGTACCATCTTTATTATATAAATAATGTTCAAAAATCTTTCCATCTATTTTTATTTCTATATATGGAATATATTTCCCATCCATTTTTTTCAACTTAACTTCTGATACTTCAGCATCCTTATACTTTTCTTTAATACTTTCTATAAATTCGTTTAATCCGTTTATTTCTTCTTTTATATCATCTGCTGTTATTACTTCGTTATTAAAAGGTATTGTCCTTTCTTTACCTTTATAATAAAATTTAAACACAACATATCCTTCATCTGTTGTAGTATATTCTAAGTTTGTTATATCTTCATCCTCAGACAAATTGTTAATG